>QNBS01000087.1 GCA_003644175.1 Planctomycetota bacterium
AAAAGCTATCTCGGACACACATTCAAAGGCGACGAGTTCGACGAACCCGCCGAGCCGGAGACAGAAAAGCCCATCGTACACGGGCATTCCATGGAAGAGGTCTGACACATGGCGATCAAAAGAATAAAAGTAAAGAACTTCAAGAGCTTCGACGAACTCGATCTCGAACTACGCCCCTTCAACGTAGTCATCGGCGCCAACGCCTCCGGAAAATCAAACTTCACGCAAATTTTCAAGTTCCTCAAAGACGCCGAGGAAAACGATTTGAAAAATGCTGTCGCCCTGAATGCCGGGATGGAGTTCTTGCGGAATTTGACAATTGGCTCGTCAAGACCGGTGTCCCTGGAAGTGGTTCTGGATACGAATATCGCATGGGGCGAGGGGGAGAAGGGCCTTCGCGTAAATGAGATTCAATATTCCTTCTGTGTGGACAGCCAACAGGAGAAGAACGGTCTGCGAATAACAAAAGACCAATTGGTCCAGAAATTTGAAATGATTCAGTTTGGACGCGCCCAAAAGGAGCTTTTCGAAAGTGACGTTTTGGCCCACGGGACATGCATCCTGTCAAGTGTGGACGGGAAGTTGAATTATGAGTTTGACCCTCCAGATATTGTTGACGACGTGAACATGCATATTCCCATTCTCTCATTCACAAAGGCGAGTCTGCCACCTAATATTCTCCTTATCAAAACGCCATTCTCGCTGATCCCCCCGTGGGAGGGGCTTTTTGCGAAAACAATGATCTATAATTTTGACCCTCATCTTGCCAGGAATCCTGCTCAGATTACCGGGAAAGCAGAACTGCAAAGAGATGGGGGCAATCTTGCCCTGGCCCTTGATCAATTGCTTGAAGATGAGGAAAACAGACGAAAGTTCTGCAATCTTCTCAAGGATCTCCTACCCTTCGTTGATGATATCGGAACAGAAAAGTTTGCGGAAAAGTCGCTGTTGATGACTCTGCGGGAGAATTATTACGAGGGAAAAGACCTTCGGGCATATTTGCTTTCCGATGGGACGATCAATATCGTCGCTTTGCTGATCGCGTTGTACTTCGAGGACAAGAATGTGGTGGTAATTGAGGAGCCCGAGAGACATATCCACCCTCATCTTATATCGCGAGTCGTTGACATGATGAAGGATGCATCGCGTAACAAGCAAATAATTGTGACCACTCACAGTCCTGAGATTGTGAAATATGCGGGCCTTGAAAACCTGCTGCTTGCCGGCCGTGGCAAAGACGGCTTTTCGAGGATTACGCGTCCGGAAGAGAAGGAGCATCTCAGAGGCTTCCTCGAAAGTGAACTCGGGCTCGATGAACTATACGTGCAGAACATTTTGGCGACCTGAGAATGTCTTATACGCAGCTTTGGATTCTGGTTGAAGGCAATGACGACGAAAGGCTGATTCAACATGTTAAACCGGAGTTTGAAGTACTTTACGATCATGTAGGAATCTGGAAATACGCCAAAGCCACTAAGAAGACGGTCGCTGAGTTTCTGAGAGTGATGAACTCTGCGCCTTCTGTCGATTGTATTTATCTGGCGGATATAAACAATTCGCCTTGTATAACAGCGAAGAGAGAGGGCATTAAGAACAAGTACGGTAACAGGATCGAAATCGAGAGGATTGTCATCGCAGTGCAGGAGATCGAAAGTTGGTATCTGGCCGGGCTTGATGAACAGGATAGCAAGGAACTTGGAATAAAGCCTTTGAATGGAACCGACGACATAACCAAAGAGAAGTTCAGCGATATGACGCCTGCGAGATTCGATTCCCGGATCGATTACATGCCAGAGATACTCAAGCGGTTTTCTGTTGAGACTGGTGTTGCAAAGAATGCGTCGTTTGGTTATTTTATGCGAAAAGCAGGGTGTGACGTGTAGAGCGTATGTTTTTGGACGGAGATTGGATGCCGGATATGGATGTTGATAAGTGTTGTATAACTCATTTTCCTGCGGCGGTGCTTGACGGGGTTGCTGCGGGGGTTGATGAGATTACCGATGATATCCGTCGGCTGGTCGACCGGATGATTGACGTCATGATCGAACAGAAGGGTATCGGGCTTGCCGCTCCGCAGATTGGCGTGGGTTTGCGCATCTTTGTGGTTTCCGTGGACGGAACGAGGGAAAGCGCCAAAGTGTACATCAATCCCGAACTTGAAGTCTCCGGCGGTCTGGAAGCCAATGAGGAAGGTTGTCTGTCGGTTCCGGGAGTTTTCGCGAAGATCAAGCGATACAGGAAATGTGTTGTTACGGCGACCGATCTTGACGGAAACCGGTTCACCGAAGAGGCAAAGGGCCTGCAAATCCGGGCGTTTCAGCATGAATACGACCACCTCGAGGGGACGCTTATCAAGGATCGCATGGGACAGGTTCAGTTGATTTCGGCCCGCAGGCAGTTGCGGGAGTTGAGAGAGCGATACGAAAAAGACAAATAGAGTGCTTTCGGGGATGTTCGATTCTGAGGTTTCATTGAAGTTTGTGCCATGAGAATAGTCTATTTCGGTTCAAGTTCGTTCGGCATTCCGTCGCTGCGTGCTCTCGGCGAGTCGGGGCATGACCTTGTCGGCATCTTCACGCAGCCTGCTCGTCCGGCGGGCCGACATAAGACGCCTAAGCCCACTGCCGTTGCCGAATGGGCAAAGGGCAATTCAATCGCATGCAGTGAAGCGGAGAATATAAACACACGCCGGAATCTTGCCGCCGTTGCCGCGTGCAGGGCGGATTTGCTCGTGGTGATTGCCTTCGGCCAGAAGATAAGCCGCGAAGTAATTGACCTGCATCCCAAAGGCGCGATCAATGTCCACGCCTCGCTGCTGCCCAAGTACCGAGGCGCCGCCCCGATTAATGCGGCCATAATGGAAGGCGAAACGGAAACGGGCGTCAGCATTATAACATTGGCCGACCGGATGGACGCCGGTTTTGTCCTGGGCCAGGTCAAAACGGACATTGCCCCCGACGACACCGCCGAATCTCTGCATGATAAATTAGCTAAACTGAGCCGGCGTGTTCTCATGGAGACCATCTACAAAATAGAGGCAGGCACAGCCGTATATAGTCGGCAGGACGAATCCAGAGTCAGCTTTGCATACAAGCTCAGGAAATCCGACGGCTTCATCGACTGGTCGCGACCGGCCGAGGAAATCGCAAACCTGGCAAGGGGCCTGTGGTCCTGGCCGGGCGCACAGACCGATTACGTCTCTGCGAAGACCTCCAAATGCTGCCGGGTAACAATAGCACAGGCCTGTGCCGTGCCTGCTGCGTGCTCGGCGCCCGGCACGTACGGCCTGCTCGACGAGGACCTCAATGTGATCTGCGGAAAAGACAGGCTGAAGATTCTGAAAATAAAACCCGCCGGAAGCGGCCTGATGGACTTCAAAGACTTCGTAAACGGCAGGGCGACGAGTCCGGGCGATTTGTTCATGGCCATCGAAGAGGGCAGGTAACATGGCGGGGCGCGGGCCGATGACCGCTCGACGGGTCGCTCTCGGCGTGCTGGACCAATTCAACCCCGATCGCGGCGACAGCCGGCGGATACTCCATCGCGTGATAGATCGCACCGACCGGAAGGCGCACGCCACCGACCTGGTCTTCGGTGTCATTCGGAACCGCAATACGATCGATATGATCATCGCCCGCAGTGGCGGCGCGCCCATAGAGCGAATCGCCGGGAGAATTGTCAACATCCTCAGAATCGGCGTTTACGAATTGATTTACGTCCCGACGACAGGGGACTATGCCGTCGTAAATGAAGCGGTTAATCTCGCCCATGTCGTTGCCGGCAAAAAGCAATCCGGTTTTGTCAACGCGGTGCTTCGCAATGTCGGCGGCGCCATCGCCCGGCGGGCTACGCCTCTCAGGACCGCCGGCGCACAAAATACGCTGCCGCACTCGCCGACACACGGCTGTCAATTCGACATGCCGGTGCTGAGCAACCCGCAAACCGACCCCGCCGCCTGGCTGGCCGAGGCCTTTTCACTTCCGCAGTGGCTCACCGGCGAATGGCTGGATGAGTTCGGCTTTGAAAAGAGCAAGCAAATATGCTTTGCGAGTAATCGCAGGCCCGGCCTGTACATTCAGCCGAACACATTGAAAATATCGCTCGAATCGCTTGCAAAAAAGTTCGCCGACGCCGAAATTGAATTTGAAATTGTCGCAGGCGAAACGATGCTCAGGATCAGATCCCGGCGTGCAATCGCCTCGGCGCCCGGATTCAGTGAAGGACTGTTCATCGTTCAGGATCCGACCGCCGCCGGCGTTGCAAAGATACTCTCGCCACAACCGGGGCAAAACATACTGGATCTCTGCGCCGCTCCGGGCGGCAAGGCCGTTGGAATGGCGCAGTTGATGGGCGGCCGCGGGAGCATTGTCGCAAGCGACATTGATTCAGAGCGACTCAAAATGGTTTGCGACAACTGCGCACGACTCGGTATCACAATCATCGATCCCGTCGCCTGGGACAAACTCTCCGATGTCATTGCACAGGTTCGTCGGTGGGATGCCGTTGTCGTTGACGTTCCCTGCTCCAACACCGGCGTCATGGCGAAAAGGCCGGAAGTGAGGTTTCGAATAACGCCGCGTGCGATACGGTCCCTGGTGGAGACACAGAGGCGACTGTTGGACAGGGCCGCCGGTATTGTCGGCGGCGGCGGTAAGATATGTTACAGCACGTGCAGCATTCAAAGGGCCGAGAACGCCGCTCTGGTGAGGGCATTCCTCAAAGACCACCCCAATTTCAAACTTGATTACGAAAAGCTTACGCTTCCATTTGTTTTGGCCGATCAATCCTTTGATTACGACGGGGGCTTCACGGCGATTCTCACCAGACGGCAGTGATACCCTTCCGGGTACGGACGCCTCAATTTGAATATATTGCCGGGGAAACGGCAGTGAAAGTGCCTCTTTGCGGGCAAACACAATCCACAGGTTTTCCACAAAACCTATTTACGCTGTGTATATCCTGTTCAAAATATTTTTTTTTCTTGCGTAACTTATGGCGTCTGCAAAACCTCTACGGTGTGGAAAAGAATTTCGCTAAAAGGGCATTGATTTGATTTGTGGGCGGGCCTATTATTCGTGTAATGATTTACTCAACCGGATGATACTTACGAGAAAAGATAACGCCCTTTACAATGAGTGTGAAGAGTGGGAGAAGTTAAAATGCAGGCAATATTCACGGATGAAACAAGTGCCATCGACCAGGCAATCGCCGGGAGAGTCGGCGTGCAGAAACATCGAATCTGGTTTCGCAATTCGACACGGCTTACCTTAGCCGACAATTATCTCAAGGTCGGCGTTCCGAACCATTTTATCGGAAGCTGGATTGAGAATCATTTTCTCGATGAGATATTGGCGGCCGTTTGCGAGGTGACCGGCAGCGAGAAAAAGATAGCCTTCAACATCGAGCCCGATCTTGCCGGCGCTCTCAATCGCACGCAACTCGATTCGCAGGCGATTCATGTGGAGAAGGCGCACAACCGGACGACTCGCAGCAGAATGAAACCGGTTGAATCCTGCAAACGAATCGAGCCGCTGCGGTTGAGCTTTGACAGCTTTATCGTCGGCTCGAAAAATCAGTTGGCGTACAACGCCGCCAAGGCGGTCGTTAGCGCCGAGCAGAGTCCGTTCAATCCGCTGTTCTTCCACGGAGGGTACGGCGTGGGTAAGACACACTTGTTGCAAGGGATTTGTAACGCCGTGTGCGCGACCCGCCCGAAAGCCAAATGGCTTTATGTGTCGGCGGAGGACTTTGCCAATCAGTACGTGCTGGCCTTGAAGACCCGGAAGCTGGATGCTTTCAGGAGGAGATTCCGACAAACGGATTTGCTGGCGATCGACGACATACACTTCCTGGCCAGCAAGAAAGCAATGCAGGAGGAATTTCTGCATACGTTCAATACAATAGACCTGGCGGGCAAGCAGGTGGTCCTCGCCTCCGACGCCCATCCCAAGATGATCGGCAAGCTCTGCGAGAGTCTTGTCAATCGTTTTGTATCGGGGATGGTCATTAAGATGGAGCCGCCGGACTTTGAAACACGCTGCAGAATCTGCACGCAGCGCGCCGAGACCATGGGCAAAGACGTGCCCAAATCGGTCGTCTCCTATATCGCCGAGAAGATGGCGACCAACGTTCGCGAGCTGGAAGGGGCGTTGATCAAGCTCATTGCCTACGCATCGCTGACCCGCGAGCGCATCACCCTGCCGATGGCCAGGGAGATACTCGCCGAGCACATCTCGCGAACCGATCCCATCGTGCACGTCTCCGACATCGAATCGGCGGTTACGACATTCTTCGGCGTCACCACCGCCGACATCCATTCCTCCAGGAAGGACAGGACCGTGAGCCTTGCCCGGTCGTTCAGTATGCACCTGGCCAGGAAGTACACCAAGATGTCGTTTCCGGAAATCGGCAGGGTCATGGGCAACAAGAACCATGCCACCGTCATTCTCGCCAACAGGAAGATCGAAGATTTCATAAGCCGAAATGCCGAGGTCAAATGGAAAAGCCCGGCCGGCTTTAGATGCGCAAAAGCCAGAGACATCTATGAGCAGCTTATGGAGAGCATATCGTAAAAGGGATTTTTAACCTGACAATGTGGGAGATTTGTGAGAAATGCGAGGACATGAGAAAACTCCGAAAAAAAGTTTATGCTGTTTGCACGTGGAGATTTGATTTTCTTGTTGACTTCATCCTGTTTTCAGACATAGTAAAGTCAAGAATCAATTAAGCGGCAAACACAGCGGGGGGAAAGGAGTCCCAAAATGGAAGAGACCTCTGAAAAGAGCGGTCTTGCGTGCCTGCTTTTGCTCTTGTTAGTGGGTTGGCTCGGTGCACACAGATTCTACGTCGGCAAGATCGGCACAGCCATACTGTTTATCATCACAGCCGGAGGGCTGGGGATATGGTGGCTGATCGATCTGATCATGCTCATTACCGGCGCGTTCACCGATTCCCAAGGCAGGAAAGTCAAACTCACAAGCTGATCGAGTCGTGACGCCTATTCGCCGGTGTCGAGTATGCTCATGAAGGCTTCCTGGGGGATTTGCACCATGCCTATGGACTTCATGCGCTTTTTGCCCTCCTTCTGGCGCTTCAATAACTTCATCTTCCGGGTAACGTCGCCGCCGTAAAGTTTGGCGGTCACGTCTTTTCTGTAGGCCTTTATCGTTTCGCGTGCGATTATTTTGCCGCCGATGGCGACTTGCAGCGGTATTTCGAACTGATGGCGCGGGATGGCCTTTCGCAGTTTGATGATCAGCTTTCTGCCTCGCTCGGCGGCCTTGTCGCGATGGACGATAATCGAAAGCGCATCGACCTTTGTTTTGTTGACCAGTATGTCAATCCTGGCAAGGTTGCTCTTCTCAAAGCCGATGAACTCATAATCCATCGTCGCATATCCGTGGCTGATTCCCTTGAGCACGTCATAAAAATCATAAACGATTTCGGCCAGGGGCGCCTTGTATTCCAGCATGACCCTGGTGGGACTGAGGTAATCGGTCTTGAGCAGTTTGCATCGTCTGGACTCGGCTAATTTCATGATCCCGCCGATGGAATCGGCGCCGGTAATGATCTCCAGGCGGACGAACGGCTCACGCAATTGGTCGATTTTCTGTGTGTCGGGCAGTTCGCCGGGCGAGTCTATTCTCCTGGTCTCGCCTGAGGTTGTAACCACTTCGTAGCTCACCGTCGGCGCCGTCTGCACTACGTCGATATCGTTTTCACGCTCGAGCCTTTCCTGAATGATCTCCATGTGCAGCAGGCCCAGGAACCCGCATCGAAAGCCGAATCCCAAAGCCGGCGAACTCTGCGGTATAAATGAAAAACTCGCATCGTTCAACGCCAGTTTGTCGAATGCCGCGCGAAGTTTCGGATAATCGGTATTGTTGCCGGGATAGAAATCCGAAAAAACCATCTGCATCGGCGGCTGGTAACCGGCCAGCGGCTTCTTCGCCGGCGCGGCATCGTCGGTAATCGTATCTCCGATGGTGACATCGGCAAGCTTGCGGATATTGGCGATGACATAGCCCACCTCGCCGGCAGCGAGTCGGTCTACCGGAGTCATCCTGGGCGTAAACTTTCCCAGTTCGCTGATTGTATAAGTTCGTCCGCCGCCCATGAGGCGTATCTTCTGTTTGGCCTTTAGGCTGCCGGCAAAGACCCGTATATAGCAGATCACACCACGATACTCGTCGCAGTGGCTGTCGAATATCAGCGCCGCGGTCGGCTCATCGCCTGCATCGATCGGCGGCGGCAGCAGCGTTACAATCGCTTCGAGCAGTTCGGCGATGCCCGTGCCGCTTTTGGCACTGATGTGAAAGCACTCGCTTTTTCTGATACCGAGGACATGTT
>QNBS01000088.1 GCA_003644175.1 Planctomycetota bacterium
CAACAAGCAATGTCTTTGAGGCAAGATTCAACCCGAGCGTGGCCATACTTTTTGCCGCTGTCGGCGTGGTCAATCTCGTGGTCAATATCGGCCTGATGCTGAAAGGGTCCAGCGAGGTTGTCTCTGCAAGCACCGGAGGGCTGATCACTTCCAACTGGGCTGTGTTCTTTATGACGGTCATATTTGTTGTCTATGGCGTCGCCGGCGGCTTGTCGGCCGCGATCATAACGGATTTCATCCAGGGAATTTTAACGATTATCTTTTCATTCCTGCTGTTGCCGTTTGTGCTAAACGCCATCGGCGGATTCGAGGGTTTGCGGCGGAATATCCAGGATCCGCAGATGCTGTCGCTGGTCGCGCCTGCGGAGATCGGATTCTTCTACATCGCAATCATTGCATTCAATGGACTCGTTGGAGTTGTCACGCAGCCGCACACGATGGGAAACTGTGCCGCCGGAAAGACCGAAATGGAAGGACGCATCGGGTTTATGGGCGGGACGCTCATCAAACGGCTTTGTACAATTCCCTGGTGCCTCACGGGCGTAGCAGCGGTTGTGTACTTTGCAGGACGCCAGATCGAACCAGACAAGGTCTTCGGAGCGGTCGCAGGCGAATTCCTGCCGAAGATTCTTCCGGGAATGTTGGGGATATTCATCGCCGCCGTGCTTGCCTCGGTCATGAGTTCCTGCGATGCCTTTATGATCTCCTCGTCGGCACTGTTCACAGAGGACATCTACAAACGCCTGGTACCCCATGCAGACGTGAAGCATTATGTCTTTGTCGGCAGGGTCGCCGCCGTATTGATTGTCTCCGGCGGCGTATTCTTCGCATACTGGCTGCCCGGAGTGGTGGAGGGCCTCGAGATATTCTGGAAGATCGCGCCTATGATGGGTATTGCGTTCTGGCTGGGTCTGTTCTGGCGAAGAACAACTGTCGCGGGCGCATGGGCGGCAACGCTTACCGCCTTTGCAATCTGGTGGCTGACGACACAATCTTTCTTCGTGGATTGGGTAAACGGCCTTGCAGTTGGCGAGTCGCTGCGGTTAACCGTTCAGAAAGAGGGACAGGCGGCGATATATTTGCCGTGGCAAATGATTTTCTACCTTGCCGGCGGAACGATAGCGGGAATCGTAGTGAGCCTGTTTACCAAACCTGTCGCCGCAGAAAAACTTGACAATTTCTACGCATTGATTCGCACTCCAATTGCTCCGGACGAACAAATTTCGGCGCCCTGCACCCTGCCCGCCGATGCTGTCATACCGCCCAAACGTGTTCTCCTGCCGAACACAAATTTTGAGATTATGACCCCTTCCCGGACGTCGGTATTGGGGTTCCTTGTCGGCTGGGGCTGCGTTGCTATAATTATTTATGCAGTGTTTTTAATTACACAGGGATAAGATAAACCCGGTTGCGACGACTATGGAAACAACACCGAAACAACGCGTTATGACCGCACTGGATCGACACCCGCCGGATCGTGCGCCACGTGATTATCTGGGCACGCCGGAAGCCGATGAGAAACTCAAAACCCATTTCCAAACCGACGACATGGATGTGGTGCTCGAAAAACTTGGCGTGGATTTGCGGGTAATAGAACCTGTTTACGTCGGGCCGACGCTGCGAAGATGGGAAGATGGACGTTTTGAGAATTTCTGGGGCCAGGTCCGCAAGCCCGTCAGGAACGAGGCAGGCATTTATAATGAAGCCGCCGAGCTTCCCTACGCCGGGTTTACGAGTGTAAGCGATGTGGGGAGATTTCGATGGCCGAGGCGCGACTGGTTCGATTGCTCGACACTTGCCGCACAATGCGACAAGTATGCCGATTATGCAATCGTTTATGGCTCGCCAGGCAATATGGATTTGATTAACGGAACCGCTTACGGCATGGGCGTCGAGAATGTCCTGCTCGGCATCGGCCTTGACGATCCGATCGTGTACGCCTGTATGGAAAAACGCTTCCGGTCCTGTTATGACATTTCACAAAAGGTGTTGCAGGCGGCGGCCGGCAAGATAGACATTTTTTGGATCGGCGATGACTACGGCACGCAGAACGGCCTGCTGATTAGCCCGCAGAAATGGCGTCAACTTTTTTTCGATAAACTTAAAACCATGTGCGGCCTGGGACACGACTACGGCGCAAAGGTAATGCTGCACAGTTGCGGCTCGACGCGGCCGATCTGGCCGGACTTGATTGAGGCGGGTGTTGACATCTACGACACCGTTCAGCCGGAAGCGGCAAACATGGATCCTGCCGGACTTAAGAGGGAGTTTGGAAACCAACTCTGCTTCCATGGAGCAATCAGCACACAAAAGACACTTCCTTTCGGCCGCCCAAAAGACGTCGCTGCCGAAGTGAAACTGCGTATCGAAACCGTGGGCAAAGATGGCGGCTATATTATCGCACCTGCCCATAACATCCAACCCGACACGCCGCTGGAGAATATTTTGGCGATGTATTCAGAGCCTGTTGCATAAATAAATTCCAATAGTTATCTTTTTACAGACAGGCAAAATCGGCCTTTAAGCCAATTAAAACAACGATACTAAAGGAAAAAAGTACCGGACACCTTGCTATGCGCAAACCATTTGTACAAGGCTGGAATTACCAGCAATGTGAGAACTGTAGAAGTCGCAAGACCACCAATAACAACGGTTGCCAGCGGCCGCTGCACTTCACTGCCCGTACCTGACGACAGGAGCAGAGGTATAAGCCCTAAAGCAGTAGTTGCCGCTGTCATAAGCACAGGCCTCAATCGCAGGCATGCTCCCCGAACGGAAGCCTCATCCAGCGGAACACCATCGAGAAGCAGCTGGTTAAGACAGGTCACGAGAACCATGCCATTTTCCAGGGCTATACCGAATAACGCAATGAAACCTACCGAAGCCGGCACAGATAGGTTTTGCCCCGTCAGCCATAAACCAACAATACCTCCCACCAATGCAAGCGGAATATTGAGAAGTATCAGCACGGAATTCTTCAGAGAATTAAAGCTGGAAAAGAGTAAGAAGAAAATAATCAACAAAGTAACAGGCACTACGATCATCAGACGTTTATTAGCTTCCTGTTGAAGTCTGAACTGTCCGCCCCATGTTACAAAATATCCTTCAGGGAGTTTTACATTTTCGTCGATGGCTTTTTGGGCTTCTTCAACAAAAGAGCCGATATCCCGGCCTGTTACATTGCACTGAACGGTAATAAAACGTTGGTTCTTTTCCCGAGTAATCTGACGAGGACCAATAATCTCCTTGATACTTGTCAATTCGACAAGAGGTATCTTGGCGCCGTCCGGAGTCGTTATAAGGATTCGTCCTACCGCTTCAGTTGTACTTCTAAAGTCAGGAGCGAATCTTACATAAATATCAAAACGACGGATTCCTTCAAAAACCTGACCCGCCACTTCTCCGCCAACAGCCGCTCTGATCACTTCCTGGACATCCGCCACATTAATGCCGTGACGGGCTATTTCCCGGCGGTCAATTTTTATCAGCAATTGCGGGGCGCCGCTTATCTGGTCCGGCTGGACATCGGCCGCTCCGCGCACTTTATTCACAACGAGAGCTACTTCATCAGCCTTGGCTTTTAAGCTGTCTAAGTCATCGCCGAATATCTTGACGGCTAATTCGGCACGAACACCCTCAAGGAGTTCGTCTATGGTCATGGCGATAGGCTGAGTGAAATTTGTCAAAACCCCCGGTACTTCACCCAACTGCCGGCGTATAACTTCCTGTAGTTCTTCCTGTGATTTGGCTGTTCGCCATTGGTCTTTCGGCTTAAGAAAAAGGTACATTTCGGCACTATTGACCGGGTCGGTGTGTGCGCCGACCTCGCCCCGTCCGATACGGCTGACTACGTCGGTTATTTCCGGCACTTTCATCAGACGTTTCTCCACCAACATTGTCACGCGTGTGCTCTCATTCAGGGATATGGACGGCACCATGGTTAAGCGCAAGACCATAGTGCCTTCCTGGAGCGCCGGAGTAAACTCCGAGCCAAGCATGGGGAAGACGAAGACGCCTATTAAGACCAGGATGGCCGCCAGCCATATGGCAATGATTCGTCGTTTGACAAATAATTGGACGACCGGCTGATAGACCAACAACAAGAATCTCATGGCAAGGTTCGCAGATTTATCTTTGTCTGGATTTGCTTTCCCGGATCGTCGCATCAAAATACCGGACAATATCGGCGCCAACAGAATTGCAAAAATAAGTGAGCCTAACATCGCCAGAGCGACAGTGTAAGCCAGCGGGCGAAATGTTTTGCCTTCAACGCCCTGTAAAGTGAACAAGGGTATGAAGACAACGATAATAGTCATGATCGCAAAAACGATAGGACGTCCGACTTCGGTGCAGGCGCGCATCACGACATGTAAGCGGGATTCACCAGGGTCTGCTTCATGAAGCATTCTGTCAACGTTCTCTACGATTACGATAGTTCCATCCACCATCATGCCTATTGCGATAGCCAGGCCTCCAAAAGACATCAGGTTGGCTGAAATCCCGAAGTATTTCATTCCCAACATCGCAAACAGTACTGAGAATGGAATGGAAAGCACCACGACCGCACTTGGTCGAACCCCCCCCATGAAAACCAGCAAAATGACGACAACCAAAACAATGCCTTGCAGCAATGCATTAGTTACCGTCGCTACGCAGGCCTGCACCAGGCTCTTCTGCTCATAGTATGGAATCAGATTAATACCTTCCGGCAAGAGTTTATTTATTTCCTTCATTTTTTCCTCGACGCGTCCGATCACCGAAGAAGTATTTGTGCCGAAAAGCTTAATCACCTGGCCGGCAACAACCTCCTCAATTCCATTATGTGTCTGCAACCCGCGACGGATAGCGCCGCCTATTTTAATATCTGCGATTTGTTTAAGAAAGACAGGTGTTCCGTCGTCGGTTTTTATGACAATATTATCAATATCCTCTATGGCGGTGGCAAGTCCTATGGAACGGACGATATACTCCTCGGCATTTTTTTCAATGAACTGAGCGCCTACGTTGAGGTTGTTCGCCTTAATTTTTTCGATAACCTCAGAGAGCGTTACATCGTATCTCAATAGTTCATCCGGACGAACCACCACATGAAACTGTTTTTCGTAACCACCAATACCCAGTACTTCTGTGACGCCGGGAACGGTTTGCAGGTTGAACTTGACGATCCAGT
Organism: Planctomycetota bacterium; assembly: GCA_003644175.1. Lineage (GTDB taxonomy): Bacteria > Planctomycetota > Phycisphaerae > Sedimentisphaerales > Anaerohalosphaeraceae > B28-G16. The sequence goes on from QNBS01000088.1 coordinate 5,171, forward strand.
CTTGAATAGTACGCAACTCTTCCAAACTGCGAGTTCCCGTCTCATCTTCAAGATAGTAAAAGAGAATTAATCCCATACCTGTGGAAATTGGTCCCATACCCGGTTCGCCAAACCCTTCGGGAATCTGCTCGCGTGCTTCCTGAAGCCTTTCATTGACGATTTGACGACAAAAATAGATATCCATCCCATCTTCGAAATATATGTTGACTACAGATAAACCGAAATTGGAGACTGACCTGATGTTCTCAACTCCCGGCAACCCGTTCATGGCGGTCTCAACAGGATAAGTCACATATTTTTCGACTTCCTCAGGGGCCAACCCTTCGGTTTCAGTAAATACCTGCACCAGGTTCGGAGAGACATCAGGAAACGCATCGATTGGAAGCCCTCGATAACTTACGTAACCGGCAATCATCACCAGCAGACCTAAAGCCAACACCAAAAGGCGATTTTTCGCCGCAAATCCAATAGTTTTTTCTATCATATCTATGTCTCCTTAGTGGCTATGGCCGTCGCCAAAAGAACCTTTTGACAATTGGGCTTTCAGGGTAAAAGCGCCTTTTGTCACATATCGCTGACCAACCGAAAGACCAGAGACGACCTCTGCGTATATTTCATTAGTGCGCCCCAATTCTACCGGATGTGGCTCAAAACCATCCTCATCCCGGATGAATACGCAAGTTTTCCCCTCAACAAGTTGAAGCGACGACTTTGGGACCAATAGCGGGACATCAATTTCATCAACAGTGACATTAGCGGTAACAAAAATCCCCGGACGGTACTGCTCTTGAGCGTTTGGTATTATAATTCGTGCAAGAGCGGTGCGCGTATCTTCTCCAACGATTTGGCCTATATAGGAAATTGTGCCTTCAATTTCCGGAATTCCATGTCTTGCAGCAATTACAGCAGTTTGACCTTTTTGAATGTAGGGTAAATCCTTCTGATAGACACTGAGGTCCACCCAGACAGTACTCAGGTCGGAAATGATAAAAATTTCAGATTCATCTCCAATTACCTCCCCTACTGTGATGTGTTTGGAGACAATAGTTCCGTCAAAAGGAGCAACAATATCATGGCGAATGAACGAATCGTCCGGCAAGCCGGGAAGTTCTTTTAGATATTCCTCAGTAAAACCAAGGGCATGGAGCTTTTGCTCGGCGCTGCGCAATCCAATTTGAGCTTCGGCAAGGGCTTGTTTTGCGTTGATATACTCCTGTTCTGAAGAAATCTTTTTTTTCCAGAGTTTTTCCTCTCTGGTAAAATTAGCCCGGGCTGATGTCAAACGCTCAAGCCCCGTTAAATAGGCGCTCTTTACATCTGCAAGATCGCGACTTTCAATTACCGCCAGCAGTTCCCCTTTGCTGACGGAATCGCCCAGTTTCTTTTTTACTTCCTGTACGATGCCGGGCACACGGGGGACAATATGGGCCGATTTGTCTTTGTTGACTCTAATCTCACCAGGCAGGCTTGTGTGGACTTGAAGCTTTCCAGGTCCGGCCGTACCAACTTCAATGCCAAATTCCTCCATTTCCTGCTCACTTAGCTTGACAACATCCTCGTGCTCAATCCCTCCTTCACCTGTTTCATCATGGGAATCTATCGCCGTTGACGCGCCACTCTTAGAATGGCGTCCCAGATTGAATCTCCCTCCCGCCATTACTCCAATGACTATCCCTGCCAGAAGAAGGCCGGCCATTGTTAAAAGCACTTTCTTATTCATCGCTTTAATCCTTATTTGTTATTGTTGTCGCCTGTTTTCTATCGTATCAATCCTTTGCCCAATCAACCGCTCCACATCAGCCCTTGCTTTGTGATAGGCCGACAGCGCTTCAATATATTGTCCTTTTGCCTCAAACAAGGTTCGCTGAGCATCAAGAACATTCAAATAGTCAAGCTTTCCTTGACGATACCCTTCTGTCGAGGCATCGAAAACATCCTGAGCACCATCCAACACTTTGCTCTTCAGTTCTGTAGCTTCCGTAAATGCATTCGAAAGTGCCTGGTAGCTTAAAGCTAAGGCGGTATTAACACTTGCTTCGGCTGCTTTGCGTTCTTCACCGGCCCTGGTGAGATTGTGCCTTGCTTCAAGAATGTTTCCCTGATTCCGATTAGCCACCGGCAGCGGAATGGAAACGCCAAAAACAACTGCGTTATCATCTGTTTCATTGTATCTTCTAAATCCGCCGCTGAGTGTGATATCCGGAGTGGCTTTAGCTTTTTCTAATTCAAACGCAGCTCGTCGTTGTTCTAATTCTACAGCCCAGCGCGAAATATCAGGGTTTTGTGCGATCAAATCCGCCAGTTGGTCCTCTGTTGGGATAGATTGCACAACATCGAGTTGGCCTGCAACTTTCTCAAAAGCAGGGGATTTACCAGCCCAGATAGCGGCGAGTTGCTTGCGAGCGGATTCGAGGTTTTGCCCGGCCTTTTCCCTCTCAATTCCGGCACTTGCCAGTGCAACCTCGGATTTTGTTTTTTCGACAGGAGAATCTTTGCCGGCTTCGACTCTTTGCGAAACAGTAGTCAGAACCTGCTCAGACAACCCAACTAATTCCTTTGCTAATGCTAATTGTTCCTGAGCAGCAAGTACACCTACAAATAACCTGGTGGTTTCAGTAAGAACATCAAGGCGTTTGGCTTGATAATCTAATTCCGCCAATTCCTTTTCAAGCGACGCCACGCGTGTCCGCTTGCGGCGTTTTCCCTTCAGTTCAATCAATTGACCCAATTGCAAAGTGGTTTGCGCTCCGTCAAAGCCTCGCAGTTGGCCTGTCCCACCGACATCTTCCACCTCGACACCGAGTTCGGGGTTTGGCCGGAAACCGGCTTGCAGTTTCCTTGCTTCTGAGGCGCGAGTCGCCCAGGAAAATGCTCTCAATTCAGGATTACGCATTAAAGCAAGAGCCAGGGCTTGACGTAAAGTGATGACGCCATTCGGCTCGGCAATCTCATAAGTTTCCCAAACAGTTGCAGGAGGTTTCTCAGGCGATCGAAAACTACTTAACTCCCGCCCCGCAGGCGGTGGATCCGGCCATGCTGCATCGTTGGCCGAATCCATACAACCGGACACCGCAAGTGCAGATATGACTGCAAAAAACAACAAAAAGTTTCTAAGC
>QNBS01000089.1 GCA_003644175.1 Planctomycetota bacterium
ACATTGAACAACGGCCTTGTGGTTGTCGGCGAGGTCAATACCGCGGCGGGCAAGTACGATTTCGACGCGGTCTGCAAACAGATCGAGCGGTTATTCGGCGCTGAAACGCCCGGGGCGGATATGACGGCAACAACCGGCGCCGCAGGCGACAGGTATACGCATATACCGCACGACGGGGCGCAGGTGCACATAGGGCTTATGACGCAGGCGCCGCCTATAACGAGCGACGATTATTACGATATCAATGTGGCGGTTTCCGTCCTTTCCGGCGGCATGAGCAGCAGGCTCTTTACCGAGGTGCGCGAGAAACGCGGGCTGTGCTATGCCGTCGGCGCCAAGTACGGCACTTTGAAGGATATTGCCTCGATAAGCTGCTACGCGGGCACGACGCCGGACAAGGCGCAGGAGACGCTGGATGTCATCATTGCCGAGTTCGGCAGGCTGGGCGAGGGGATCAGCGACGGTGAACTGCAAAGGGCCAAGGTGGGCCTGGAGAGTTCGCTGATTATGCAGAGCGAATCCAGCAGCGCCCGGGCAAGCGGAATCGCAGGTGATTATTATCACCTCGGTCGGGTCCGGAGCCTCGAAGAGATCAAGGAAAAGCTCGAAGCCGCCGGCGTCCAATCCGTGCTCGACTGCCTCATGAACAATCCGTTCGCCGACTACACCGTGGCGACAATCGGCCCGAAAAAAATTGATTATTGACCTTTGCCGGGAGAACAACAGCAGATAATGGAGTTTAAGCACACAACATTGAACAACGGCCTTGTGGTTGTCGGCGAGGTCAATACCGCGGCGCTTTCCGGGGCGATGGGTTTTTTCGTGCGGACCGGATCGCGCGATGAGACGCCTGCGATAAACGGCGTATCGCATTTTCTCGAACATATGCTGTTTAAGGGCACCGATGAACTCAGCGCCCTGGAGGTCAACGAGGCGTTCGACAGGACCGGGGCGAAGTTCAACGCCTTTACAAGCGAAGAGAATACGGTGTACTACGCGGCCGTGCTGCCCGAGTATGTGCTGGAAGTAACCGAGTTGTGGACGAAGCTGTTGCGGCCTGCGCTGCGCGGAGAGGACTTTGACATCGAGAAGAATGTCATCACCGAAGAGATCGCCATGTATAAGGATATGCCGCAGTTCGATGTGATGGACACTTGCAAGACGCTTCATTTTGCAGGCCATCCGTGCGGCCAAAGCGTGTTGGGGACGGTCGAGACGGTCGAGGCGCTGACCGCCGAGCAGATGCGCCAATATTTCTACAGGCGCTATGCGCCGAACAATATGGTGCTTGCCTGCTGCGGCAATGTGGATTTCGACGCGGTGTGTGAGCTTGCCGAGAAAAAGTGCTCGGACTGGAAGACCGGCGAGGCCCCGCGACAATTGAGCTTCTTCGGCGGCAGCAGAGACAAACAGCGACAGGTCAAGGCAAACCTCGTCCGTGAGCATATCTGCATCATCAGCCCGGCGGTGTCCATGCAGGATGAGCGACGGTTCGCGATGTCGCTTCTGGCGACGATTGTGGGGGACGATACCGGCTCGCGGTATTTCTGGGCGATGGTGGACCCGGCGATCGCAGAGACGGCGGCGATGCAGTTTGACTCGATGGACGGCGTGGGGGTGCTCTACAGCTACCTTAGGTGCAGCCCGGAGAATGCCGCGAAGGTTCTCGACATCATCAGGGTCATCTTTGACGATCTGGCCGAAAAAGGCGTTACGGAAGATGAGCTTGGCAAGGCCAAGAACAAGGTGCTAAGCGCTCTTACCATCAAGAGCGAGCAACCGATGGGCAGACTGGTCAATCTCGGCTTTAACTGGGTCTATACGCAGCAATACCGAAGCATCGCCGATGATGTCGCGGCGATAAAGGCCATAAGCGTCGCCGACGTAAACGCCCTGATTGGAGAGTTCGACCTCAGAGGATTCACCCGCCTTTCAATCGGTCCGGCATCGGCGGACACCTGTTATCGATCACAACCTCCGCCTGCAATATAAAACGGCCCAATCGGCGAGGCCGTTTTATTCTGGATTCGGAGCTTTCGCCGGTTTCACTCGACCGTGACGCTTTTTGCGAGGTTTCTTGGTTTGTCGACGTCGTGGCCTCTCAGCACGGCGGCGTGATAGGCGAGCAACTGCAGCGGCACCACGGTCAACATGGGCTGGAGTTGCTCGGTGGCGTCGGGGATGGTAATGAGGTGGTCGGCGTACTGTGCGATATGGTCGTCACCTTCGGTTGCAACGATAATGGTCTTTCCCCCGCGGGCGCGCACTTCTTCGATATTTCCCATGATCTTGTCGTATTGCAAACTTTTTGTGGCAATAAAGACGGTGGGCATCCGGTTGGTAATGAGTGCGATGGGCCCGTGTTTCATTTCGGCGGCGGGCAGCCCTTCGGCGTGGATATAGCTGATTTCCTTGAGCTTCAGCGCCCCTTCCAGCGCGACGGGGTAGTTTACGCCGCGTCCGAGGAAGAGCCAGTTTTCCTTGTCGATATTGGCTTGGGCGATCTGCCTGATATGATCGGATTGCCGGAGGATTGTTTCAATTTTTTCCGGCAGGTCGTTAAGTTCTCCCAGCAGGGCGCCGGCGTAATCGCTGCTCAAATGTCGCCTTCTTGCTAACTCGATAGCGAGCATCGTGAGTACTGCGACCTGGGCGGTGAAGGCCTTGGTGCTGGCGACGCCGATTTCCGGCCCGACGCGAAGATATACGCCTGCATCCGTCGTTCGCGCGATGGTCGAGCCCACCACATTGACCATGCCCAGAACCGTCGCGCCGCGCTCCTTGGCCTGCTCGACAGCCGCTAACGTGTCGGCCGTTTCACCCGACTGGCTTATCGCGATGACGATAGTGGCGTCCTCGATGATCGGATTGCGATAGCGGAATTCACTGGCGTACTCGACTTCGGCGGGAATGCGGGCAAGCTGTTCAAACAGAAACTCCCCGACGAGGCACGCATGCCAGGCCGTGCCGCATGCGGTCAGAATGATTCGTTTCGTCCGCGTCAGATCGCGAAGCTGCTCGCCGATGCCGCCGAGAACAACACGCGCATTTGCCGGATCGATCCTGCCGCCCAGACACCTCGCAATCGCCGTCGGCTGCTCGGCGATCTCCTTTTGCATGTAATGATCAAATCCGGCCAGCTCGATCTGCTCGAGTGAGAATTCGATATCCTTCAGTTCCTTGGTGACGACGGCGTTGTCAATTGTCATCGTGCGAAAGCCTTCGGCGCTTGCGGTTGCCATCTCATTGTCGGAAAGATAAATCGCCTGCGTCGTGTGCTCGACGATGGCGGCGGCGTCCGAGGCGATGATGTATTCGTTTTCACCCACCCCGAGGATGAGCGGGCTGCCTTTCTTTGCCCCGATCAGCGTATCGGGATAGTCTGCGCACAGAATCGCCAGTCCGTATGTGCCGCAGAGTTCATGCAGCGCCTGCTGAACGGCCCATTCGAATTTGTTTTCGCTCGCCGGTCGATTGTTGCCGTCGCGGGCATTTTCAGTCGAATAAAAATACCCGATCAGGTTGGCGATAACCTCACTGTCGGTGTCGCTGGTGAATTGGCATCCCTTGCTCAGCAGCCATTTCTTCAGTGTGGCGTAGTTCTCGATGATTCCGTTGTGGACGATCGTGATCTTGCCCGTTGCGTCCAGATGCGGATGGGCGTTGATCGTATTCGGCGCGCCGTGCGTCGCCCATCGCGTATGCCCTATTCCGACAACCTCCTTCGCCTCCCCGGGCGGCAGGATATCTTCGAGCGCGCTGATGCGACCGGCCGTCTTGTAAACTTCGAACGTATCATCGGCCAGCAGGGCGATCCCCGCCGAGTCATACCCCCGGTACTCCAGTCGCTTTAGACCTTCCAGCAATATCGGACGCGCCGGTTTGTGTCCTATGTAAGCTACTATGCCGCACATTTTATCTACTCAGCTCCAAAACAAGCTAACCAGGATAACCATCAACACCGCCGATTATACCATGTCGGCCGAATTTCTTACAGCATAAAACGAAAAACCCATGCAAAAACGGCCATATAATCTCACCTGCTCTTTTTCCGGGCGACATACATCGGGGGACTTAGAAAACCGTGTTTGTTCATAGGCCAGCCGGCAATACCAAATACTGTCCGGGCAGGCGGCACATATCTTGCCTTAAACGACGCCACATATTCATATTGCGAACCTTCTTTTCCTATATTCTCCATGAATTCCTTATTCACTCGCCGGCTGTCAACAGGCCAGCTATCCGACAAGACCAGATAATCCGGAACAAACACACGTTTACCTGTCGGAGTTATATTACCCTGGTTGTTCCAATCAAAAATCTGTCTGTACCCGTGCCAATACAAATGAGGCGCATAGTTTTTACTCATCCCTGTTCCGACTGTTGCATTCTTGCTCACATTGCGCAGAAACCAGTCTTCCGTTCTTTTTCTTGTATCGGATCTCATCTCCAGACTCAGGCCCACACAATACAAAAGAGACAGCCCGTATATAATTCCAATAAAACCATAAGACAAATACGCAGGCGCCTTTTTCCACCGAATCAAGTCAACCAGGGATTTGCCCACTATTATAGAGAAGCCGATGTATGCCGGCATCAAATAACGAGCCACTATAAAATTAAGCCTCGTTACCGTACTAAGATAAAACACAATAAGAGGCAATAAAAAGAACAGCAGTTTGAACGTATTTTTGTAGGCAAAATAAATAATTGAACCTGCTGTCACAACAAACAAAGGCCAGCCAAGCCCAAAATATATGTCTTTCCATGTTTGATTCAATATCACCCATTGCGACTTTTTCGCCCGGCGAAAATTAGTACGCGTCCAGAATTCCACACGCTCCATAAATTCATCGGGCCCGCCAAGGAACCCGTTCAGCAACAAAAACACACCTATAAATACTGCCGCCGCCGCCGCCGTCTTCAAGGAAAAGACGCTCAAGACCGCTTTCTTCAATCCGCCGCCTTGCTTAAAACGCACATACGACATCAATACCCACGTTGCCAGGCCAAGGCCAAGTACATACCCTAAAGAGCCCTCTTTTGTGCAAAACGTATAGGCCGCACAAAACCCCATGAGTATGTATTGGCTACGGCGGCCTTCATACACGGCGCGCACGGCAAAGTACGTTGCCCAGGTCAGCCAGAAAATAGCCGGAATATCCACACAACCCACCTTGCTGAAGAATACGAACAATTGAGATACTGCAAGGGTAAGAACCGCCAACAAAGCCGGCCGGAAATCCCCGAACAGGTAGCGTGATATCAGGAACACCGCCCACATCGTGCCCAGCGACATCACAAGAACAATCCATCGTGAAATCGCCGCCAAAAAATCCAGCCGTTTCAGGTCCAGTGTAAAAGAGCGGGTTCCGCCGTCGGATCCCACTCCGCGAATCGGGCTGTTTTCCCAGTGCTTCAAAAGCGGATAATAAAATATTCCATTTATGATATAATGCCCCCTTGGATATTTGTGCTGCCACTTCTTGAACATTAACTGCATGTGCCCGACAGTCAGACTACCTTCTATCGCATCCGATTCCCAGGGGGTATTTCCGCATCGCCCCCAGTCAAGGCCGATTAGATTAATGACCAATGCCAGCAGCATTACGCCCGACAGAGCAAGTACCCGCATCCGCGTCCATCGAATATCCGAAACCCGCCCGCTCAAATCCGGCCTGTTCTTCAACAGCAGAGGCTCATTGTCCCCTTGTATCTTTCTTTGTCTTGATCTCTTCCTGTTTCTGGCCGGCATAGCGTCTTTCCTGAAGTCAACGCACAAGAGGTCGCCGATACCGCATAAATGCTCAAAAAAGCATAATACCTCTCTCAACAGCAATAATACTACGTAAAACTCTGCGAAATGTCAAGAGTTATCTGATACGACCGCGCCGGGGCGATGTTTTCCGGAGTTTGACGCCGACGCTTTAATCTGGTATACTGCAGCGTTTGAGCGATTATCTAAATCAATGCAGGAGAGCGGTTTATGCGGATCAAATTGAGTTTTCTCGGTGCTGCCGGCAATGTTACCGGTTCGCGACATCTTCTCGAGGCCGACGGCGTCAAGGTGCTTGTCGATTGCGGCATTTATCAGGAACGCGACCTGCAGAATCGCAACTGGGACGAGTTTCCCGTCCCGCCTTCGAGCATCGATGCGGTCTTGCTGACACATGCCCACCTGGACCACTGCGGCCTGGTTCCAAAGCTGGTCAAAGACGGTTTCAAGGGACGTATCTACTGTACGGGCGCCACCGCCGAAATCGCAAAGATCGTGATGCTGGACGCCGGCCACATCATGGAAGAAGATGCCAAATACAAAAAGAAACGACACAAACGAGAAGGCCGAATACCGCCCCGCCCCGTGAAACCTCTCTACACCGTCGAGGACGCCCAGGCGTGCGAGCAGATGTTTTCGGCGGTCAAGTATGAGCAGCGGGTTCGAGTCGCCGGCGGCGTGGAGGCAAGTTTTCACGAGGCCGGCCACATTCTCGGCTCGTCGATGATAAAGCTAAAGGTCCGCCTCGACGGCGAGTCGCGGACCATTCTGTTCAGCGGCGATATAGGCAGAGACGGCAAACCCATTCTTAATGACCCCGCCGACTTTGACCATGCCGATTACGTGCTCATCGAGTCGACCTACGGCGACCGCATCCACCAGAGTGTCGATGATGTCAAGGCCAAACTCGCCCAGGCGATCAACATGACAATAAAAGCCGGCGGCAACGTGGTCATCCCGAGTTTCTCCGTCGAACGAAGCCAGGAAGTGCTCTATTACCTCAACGAACTGCAGTTGGAAAAGAAGATTCCGCATGTCATGGCGTTTCTCGACAGCCCGATGGCGATCAGGGTGACAAAGGTATTCAAGGACCACCCCGAAATATTCGACGAAGAGATGACGGCTCTGGTTGACAATCATGAATCTCCATTTGATTTTCACGGCTTGAAGATGACACGGACCACCAGGGAGTCCAAGGCGATCAACACTATCCGCGGCACCGTCATCATCATCGCGGGCTCCGGCATGTGCACCGGCGGCCGGGTCAAACACCACCTCATCAACAACATATCCCGCCCCGAAAGCACAATACTCTTTGTGGGCTATCAGGCCGTCGGCACATTAGGCAGACATATTGTCGAGGGCGCCGAAAAAATCAGAATCCTGGGCCAGACGCGAAAAGTCAAAGCCAAAATCGTGCGTGTGCACGGCTTCTCCGCCCATGCCGACAAAGACGAACTGCTCCAATGGCTAAGCGCCCTTGAAAAGGCGCCAAGGCGCGTCTTTGTCATTCACGGCGAGAAAGAGGCCGCCGCCAGTTTCGCAGACTATGTACGGAACAAAAAGGGCTGGAATGTTACCGTGCCCGCCTATCGGGACGAAATCATAATTGACTGACGATCAACAGTTGAGGAGATATTGATATGGATATTTGCAGACGTGATTTTTTGCGACGTGGATCGGCGGCTGTCTTTGGTTTGGCGGCCTGGTTATTGCCGTGCGAAAGGGCCGGCGCGGCCGACTACACCGAGCCGGCGCCGGAGTCTAAGGGTCTGACGGCCTATCTCAATGGCGCCAATGTGCTGGTGCGGCTTAATAACATGCCGCTTACGGGCTATCGGGCGCATAAGAGTCTCAAGTATCCGTATTTCTGCCCGGTCAACGGGCCTGTGTCGGGCATGTCCCTGACGAGTGAGTCGGCTCTGCCTTATCCGCATCATCGGGGGCTGTGGTTAGGCTGTGAGCCGATGAACGGAGGCGACTACTGGGCTGACAACTCACTGGAGAGGGGTCAGATACGGTCGGACGGGCCGGCGCTCGGCGAGGTGACGAAGAATTCGGCGGAGATACTCGATAAATGCCGGTGGGTCAGCAAGGATTCCGGTTCGCCGATGCGCGACGAGCGCAGGTTTGTCGTGCGGGCGATGAGTGAGCGATTGTGGTGTATCGACTGCGATTTCAAGCTGACCGCGACCGAGGATGTCAAGGTTAAAAAGGCCAAGCATTCGTTCTTTGCGATTCGAGCTGCTTCGGACATATCACCGCCTTATGGCGGAGTGCTGGCCAACTCCGAAGGCGGCGCCGGCGCCAAGGGGACATACGGCAAGGAAGCCAGATGGTGCGGCTATCACGGCAAACGCAGGGGCCGCGGCGACCTGGTCGAAGGCATCGCGGTGATGACCCATCCGGATAACCCATGGCCGCCTATATGGTTTACTCGCGAC
>QNBS01000090.1 GCA_003644175.1 Planctomycetota bacterium
TACTTTTGGTGGGTCGGGTAGTTTTGTGGGGTCGTGGGGGCCTTTTATGAGGAGGAATGCTGTGTCCTGTGTGTGCTTGCCGGTGAAGATTCCTTTTGAATACAAGGAGTCTGAGCCGATCTTGCCCTTGAGGTTGAAGCCGGTGTTGGCGACGAGGGTTAGGTCGCCGGCGCTATCGATGTATGGGCCGGTGTAGATATCCTCTTTTCGGTAGACGTCGCGGATGACCTTTCGGCCTTCGATCTCCAGGTCGCCGAAGAGGTCCTCGATCTCGTCGAGTATCGGCTCGGCATCGGCCGGGTCCACGCTGCCGGCGGGGTACTTGCCCCTGAGATTGAGGTAGATTCTCGCCGGGTCCAGGGCGAAGGCCTTTGTGCCCAGGCAGATATTCTCAAGGGTGGGATTGGCGCCCTGCTTGAACTGCAAAAATGAGCTTTCAACAAGGGGGTAATTGACGAAGACTTCATAGTCGAGTCTTTCGAAGCCGTGGTCGGAGTGCATAATCAGCAGGTCGTCGTCGGTTAGTTTGCCGGCTATCTCGCCGACTACTTCGTCGATTTTTCGGAAGTGGTCCACGAATGCGGCGTGGTGGGCGTGGCTTTTGTCCTCGTAGGCGCTCCACAGGAAGTGCAGCAGTCGGTCCGTGCCCGTGAAGACCAACATGAACGTGTCCCAGTCGCAGTAGTCCCAGAGGTATCGGTAGGCCTTTATGCGACCCTGGAGGGTGGCTTCGACGTCTTCGAGGAAGAGGTCCATTGACCGGCGGGCCTTTTGTGCGTCCACGTCGAGGCGATAGTCGAAATCCTGCAGTGTGCCGACCAGGTCCGGCGGGTAAACGCTTTTGTTGAGGTCGATCGAGACGAAGCCGGATATGAGCACGCCGTTCATCGGGCGGACGGGGTATGTTGCCGGCACGTTGATGATGACGGATTTGCCGTCGCGATTATCCCAGAAGGCAGGCGCCTTGAGGTCGCTGTAGTTGGGGAATCGCATCCGGTAGGAATTAGGGTGCAGTTCCATGAAGCCGAATATGCCGTGCTCGGCGGGATTGGCGCCGGTGATCATCGACGACCATGCGACCGACGAGACTTCGGGGATGGATGACTCCATTTGTTTGAACGTGCCGTCTGCGATCAGCCGCGCGGTGTTGGGCATGACGCCGGTCCGGGCGAAATTCTCGATCATCTCGAACGGCACGCCGTCGGTTCCGATGATTACTGTCTTTGGCTTATCTGTCATTTTTAGTTTTCGGTTGTTATTATTCCGCCGGCGCAGGTGTTTTCGTCTCGGACGAGTACGAATCTGCCCATTTCCTGCACGTCGTTGAAGTCCTTAATCGCCACCGGCTTTTTGGTCTTGATAATCACTTCGGCTACTTCGAGGTTGCAGATATCATCAGCATCTTCGCCGATGAGTTCCAAAGTCGATGAATTGATCTTCCTGGCGATCTTATCGATTTTGCATGTTGTTTCCTGTGTCGCGCATCTCAAGGTCAGCTTCTGATCTTTGGTGAACGGTCGCTTCGACATCCAGAAGATATTGGCCTTGACGCGGTCGGTGAGGTGGGGTTCGCTGCCGGGAACGCAGATGATATTGCCGCGATCAAGAAAAACGGAATCCTCGGTCGTAATGCCGATGCATTCGCTTGCGATTGCTTCCTGAGTATCTTCAAGGAACTTCTCGATGGATTTGACCTTTGTGGTCTGGCCGGTCGGCAAAATCTTCACCTGGGCGCCTGTGGTGATTGCGCCGGCTTCTACCCTTCCGACGTTGATCCGCTTGTCGCCGACCTTGTAAACGTCCTGTATGGGAAAGAGCAGCGATTTATTTTCAGGCGGAATCTTATTCTTCAGGGTGTCGAGGCTGTCCAGAAAAGTCGTCCCGGAATACCACGGCATCTTGTCGGACTTTTTCGTGATGTTTTCGCCCTTGATGGCGGATATGGGGATATAGACATCGACGGCGACATTTATTGACGCCAGCCAGTCGGAGACCTCCTTTTTGACCACGTTGAAGCGGTCCTCGGAAAAGCCGACCAGGTCCATTTTATTGAGCACGACGATGACCTGATGCAGGCCTAACAGCGCAAGCATATACGAATGTCGCCTGGTCTGCTCACGGGCGCCCTCTTCGACGTCCACGATGAGGACGGCGGCTTCGGCCTGGGAGGCGCCTGTTATCATGTTCTTGACAAATTCGACATGCCCCGGCGCGTCGATTATAACGTACCGCCGCTTGTCGGTCTTGAAGAACACCTGCGTTGTGTCGATAGTGATGCCCTGTTTGCGTTCCTCTTCCAGATGATCGAGCAGATATGCAAATTCGGTGTCCCTGCCCAAACCGTCGGAGGCTTTGCTGATCTCTTCAATCTTGTCGGGAGGCAGCGATTCGGTGTCATAAAGCAGCCGCCCGATCAGCGTTGATTTGCCATGATCGACATGGCCCACTATTACAAAGTTCAATACATCCATACTATGCCTTGCTGATATAACCTAAAACCTTCAGTTTCTCTTTAATCTCCTGCATATGTTCTTCAGTGAGCGGTTTTTCCACTGGCAAAGCTGTAAGAGGGTGTTTCTTTTTTCCGACGCCTATACGGTCCCACATTCTCTCATGAAGATAGTACACAAGAAGCTTTACAAAAACTTCCACAATACCGATGCCGACTGAGAGCACAACTTTTCCTGTAAACGCAAAAATAATCAGCATTGTTGTAATGCTGCCAAAAAAACGCCAGCTAACGGCCTTGAGGATTGAACGGTGATGAGCATCCTTCCACGTGTTCATATTACATGTACCCTAACGATCTCAGTTTCTGCATCATGTAGTCGGATTCCTTGTCCTGTGCGCGACCGCTTCTTTCCGAGATCCTGGTGGTCTTGAGTTCATCGACGATCTTGTCAATCGTGTCGGCGTCGGAATCGATCGGTCCGCAGCAGGTCTCACAACCGATGCTGCGGAAGCGTTTGCCGTTCTTGGCGAAGTAGAGGCTTGTGACGGGAATATTCTCTTTTTGGACGTATTGCCAGACATCGATCTCTCTCCAGCCCAAGAGGGGGTGGACGCGGATGTGTTCCTCTTCGGCGGCCTTTGTCTTGTATTGGTCCCATAACTCGGGCGGCTGGTTCTTGTAATCCCATTCAAAATCTTCGTCCCGCGGGCTGAAAACCCGCTCCTTTGCCCGAATTCCATGCTCGTCGCGGCGGATCCCGAGGTAGAGGGCCTTGAATCCGTGTTTGGCGATTGCCTGCTTCAGCGCGACGGTCTTGAGTTCGTTGCAGCAGTTGAACTTGCTCTTGTCGGGGCCCATTCCTGCGGCAATTGCCTCTTCGTTGCGGGCGACGAGGAGCTCGAGATTCCATTCTTTGGCGTATTTGTCCCGGAATTCGTAGATTTCCTTGAATTTATACCCGGTGTCGATATGCAGGGCGGGGAAGGGAATCTGGCCGAAAAAGGCCTTTCTGACCAGCCAGAGCAGGCATGTCGAGTCTTTGCCAATCGACCAGAGTATCGCAACGTCGCGAAACTGACTGTAGGCCTCTCGAATGATAAATATGCTCTGATTCTCCAGTTTGTCAAGATGACTGAGTGTCGAACTCATTTGGCGCAGACTCCCATTAACTTACGGAACTTACATTTTACCATACGGCGGCATTGTATCAGAATTTTTTCGGCTGTCAATCCAATAAACTCAGAACAAAAGAAGATATGGTCCGTGGGCGTGGAATGTTCGTCGTCCGCCGAGATTATTATGGGTATTGACTTGCGGATGGCCGAACATTACAATCTGCACCATATTTATAACTGCAGGTGTTTTCCGACCGAGCGGGTTTTGCGAGTGTGATCCTGGCTGGAGACACATTGAGTCCGGTTTTTGGGAAAAGGGAGTTTTTAGAAAATGAAGGGTATTATCCTTGCCGGAGGCAGCGGGACGCGGCTTTATCCGATAACTCAGGCGGTGAGCAAGCAGTTGCTGCCTCTTTATGACAAGCCGATGGTCTACTACCCGCTCACGACGCTGATGCTTGCGGGTATTCGCGAGATACTGGTTATTTCAACCCCGACTGATCTGCCTTTGTACAGGCATTTGTTGGGCGACGGGTCGCAGTGGGGGATCAGTCTGGACTATGCCGCACAGCCCCGGCCCGAAGGACTGGCGCAGGCGTTTATCATCGGGGCGGGATTTATTAATGGCGGTCCGGCGGGTCTTATTCTCGGCGACAATGTTTTTTACGGCCGCGGGCTTGCGGCATCGCTGGAGAAGGGGGCAAAGACGACATCGGGGGCCATGATCTACGGATACAGGGTAAGCGATCCGCAGCGATACGGCGTGATAGAACTTGACGATTCGGGCAAGGTATTGTCCATAGAGGAAAAGCCGGAGCATCCCAAATCTCACTACGCCGCCGTTGGGCTGTATTTTTATGACTCGGCAATTACAGAGATCGCCGCCAATGTCAAGCCTTCGGCGCGCGGCGAACTGGAGATTACCGCGGTCAACAATATTTACCTCGAAAGGGGCGGTCTCAATGTGGAGGTGTTTGGACGCGGGACGGCGTGGCTGGACACGGGCACGCCTGATTCCATGCTGCAGGCGGCAAACTTCGTCCAGACGGTTCAGCAGCGACAGGGGCTGATGATAGCGTGCCCGGAGGAAATCGCCTGGTATCTTGGTTTTATCGACGCCGAGAAGGTGCTGGAATTGGCTAATCCCTTGAAGAAAAACCATTACGGACGGTATCTTATCGATCTTGTCGAGAGCCCAAAAAACTGATGAATGTTATACAAACCGAGTTAGAGGGCGTCGTTATTCTCGAGCCGAAGGTCTTTGCCGACGACCGGGGGTATTTCGTGGAGACATGGAGCAGAGAGCGGTACGAAGAGGCGGGCGTCAGGGAAACGTTTTGCCAGGATAATGTGTCATTTTCGCAGAAGGGGATCCTGCGTGGTCTGCATTTTCAATATCCGCAATCACAGGGCAAACTTGTGAGCGTTGTATCCGGCGAGGTGTTCGATGTGGCGGTGGATATTCGTGCCGGTTCGCCGACGTTCGGCAGGCATGTTGACGTGATGCTGTCCGAGGATAATCATAAACAGATTTACATCCCGCCGGGTTTTGCCCACGGGTTCTGCGTGGTCAGCGATGCGGCAAGATTTGCGTACAAGTGCACGGCGTACTATAATGCGGCGACAGAGGGGGGGATCATCTGGAACGATCCTGATATAGGCATTGACTGGCCCGTGGACGGACCGCTGCTTTCCGGAAAGGATTTGAAGCTGCCGAGGCTCAAGGACATCGACGCCGAAAAACTGCCGCGTTTCAAGGGAGGCCCATGACAAAAAAGGCGGGACAGGTAGTGCTGTTGGGCGGCAGGGGGATGTTGGGGACCGATCTGGAAAGGACGCTGCGGCAGGTGGGGTTCGGTGTGGAGGTTTTCGATCTACCCGAGTTTGACATCACCGACGCCGGACAGCTTCGCGCAGCGGTGGGGCGGTCGGATGTGATAATCAATTGCGCCGCGTATACGAACGTCGACGGCGCCGAATGCGAGGCTGAATCGGCTTATGATGTCAACGCCGCAGCAGTGGGGCGATTAGGCGAATTAGCCAAAGCCAATGACTCGTATGTCATGCACATAAGCACCGACTTTGTTTTCGACGGGCGAAAGAGCGGTCCTTATGTCGAGCGCGACGCGCCGAATCCGCTTAGTGTTTACGGCAGGACGAAGTATCAGGGCGAACAGTTGTTAGCCGCCGGCGGGTGCAGGCATTGCATTATTCGCGTGCAGTGGACGTACGGGGCCGCGGGCAATAATTTTGTGGCCAGGATAATTGAGTTGTCGAAAACGCTGAATGAGCTTAAGGTTATAGACGACCAGATCGGTTCGCCTACGGCGACGACGGAAGTCGCAGGCGTTATCTGTGAACTGTTGAGCCGGAACAGGCCGCCGGAGGGGCTGTTTCATTTCGCAGCGGCCGGGCAGGTGAGCCGATACGATCAGGCGAGGTTTATTTTTGACAAACTCGGCGTTGACATTGACATAAAACCGTGCAAGACGAGCGACTACGCCTCCGCGGCGGCCAGGCCGTTGAACAGTCGATTCAATTGTGAAAAGATCCAAAGGCTGCTGTCGGAGCCCATCAGGGACTGGCGGGGGCCCCTCGAAGAATTCCTGGAGCGATTATGAGACGAATACTTGTTACAGGCGGAGCGGGGTTCATCGGAAGCAATTTTGTGCGGATGGTGCTCAGCGAGCATACGGATTGCATGGTTGTCAACGTAGACGAACTGACCTATGCGGGCAACCTCGAGAACCTGGAAGGGTTCATGGACAACGCCAATCACAAGTTTGTCAAGGGCGATATATGCGATGCGGCGCTGATGGAAAAGGTGATCGGCGATTACGACGTCGAGGCGATAGTCAATTTTGCCGCTGAAAGTCATGTTGACAGGTCCCTGGTCGATCCGGGCATATTCATCGAAACGAATGTATCCGGGACGCTGACACTGCTCAAGATCGCGCTTGAAAAGGACCTTGACAAGTTCGTGCAGATTTCCACGGATGAGGTATACGGTTCCCTGGGTGCCGACGGCATGTTTACAGAGCAGACGCCGATAAGTCCGAATTCGCCTTATTCGGCGAGCAAGGCGGCCGCCGACCACCTTGTGAAGGCGTTCGGCCACAGTTGGGGTCTGAAATATAATATCACGCGATGCTCGAACAACTACGGCGAGTACCAGTTCCCGGAAAAGATGATCCCGCTGATGATTAACAACGCTCTTAACGACAAGGAGCTGCCCATATACGGCGACGGCCTGTATGTTCGGGACTGGCTTTATGTTTATGACCATTGCACGGCGGTGTGGAAGGTCCTGACCGAGGCGCCGCCGGGTGAGACATACAATATCGGCGGCAACAACGAAAAGACCAATCTTGAGGTGGTGGGTTTGATCCTGGAGCGCCTGGGCAAGAGCAAAGACCTGATCAGACATGTCAAAGACAGGCCCGGCCACGACAGGCGATATGCGATAGACTCCGGCAGGATTATGACCGAGCTTGGATGGGCGCCTTCTGTGACGTTCGAGGTGGGGATCGAAAAGACCATTGACTGGTATCTCGCCAACGAGAAATGGTTAAACAATATCGTCTCCGGCCAGTACCAGGCCTACTACGACCAGATGTACGGCAACAGGTGACGTCATGTATGGCGCATTTTAGTTTGAAGCGCAACGCTTCGCTTTATTATTCAGCCGCTTTGCGGCTGGAGTTTATCGCAGGGGTTCAGGGTTAACTAAAGGTACAGGTTAACTAAAGGTACCAGGTACCTTTTTCGGTCTTCCTCTTGATCTTAATGTGGTTTCAAGGCCAAGTTTTTGTGCGGCCGCCTCAATCCATTTGGTATTGCCGTACGGGCGTCCTCGTTTTATACACTTTTCCAGTTGGACATCGATATTTCCTCCGGGCAGGACGTTTACAAGCCTGTTCCATCTGTCTGGCAGTTTCACCGGCCCGGCGCTTACCTTCAAGCCCTCCTTGTCGGCGCCGTTGCGCACGGCAAGGCTGCTGTATTCCCAATCGCGACTGCTCTTGACAATTTTCGCACGCAACGGGTTACTCTCGATATACCGCAGTACCGTAAGGTAGTGCTCATTCGATTGCACGGGAAAACTCTTAAACCTGCCCTGATAGACATGCCCGATCCCCGTTGTCCCATGTGCCGCATGCCAGCGCTGGGTGTGAGTCAGCGTAATCCATTGCATAAACTCCGAAACATCCCCGTCCTCACGCGGCCACAGCA
Source organism: Planctomycetota bacterium (assembly GCA_003644175.1). Lineage (GTDB taxonomy): Bacteria > Planctomycetota > Phycisphaerae > Sedimentisphaerales > Anaerohalosphaeraceae > B28-G16. The sequence continues at coordinate 7,801 of QNBS01000090.1, forward strand.
GCAAGTGCCAGTGATTGCCCATAATGCAGTAACCGCAAAGCCGCATCCCCACGCGATCCACCCCCTCGGCCAACACACGCTCGAACGCCTCAAAATCGTCAGGCTTGCGAAAGATACGCAAACGCCCATTGGCGCGATTGAGAACATGATAAGCAAGGCCACCAACAATTTTTCGCTTCGCACGAGGCATAATAAACTATAATAACACCAAAAACGACGCCTGTCAACAAGAAAAGGTACCTGGTACCTTTAATTCACCTAATTCACCAAAACGATTAACAATGATGGTAAGATTATACAGGATTAAAGGGACTTTTTCAACACCCCCCCCCCGGTACCTTTAATTCACCTAAAAAATAA
>QNBS01000091.1 GCA_003644175.1 Planctomycetota bacterium
CTATTCGATGCTCAGGGGCATGGCCAAACGGCTGGAAGACTGGCTCGGCGAAAACAAAATGCAGTTGCTTGTTCAGGGCGCCGGCGCAGACCGGTCGGTGCTGCTGGAGGAGTTTAAGAGCGACCCGCGAAGTGTGCTCTTCGGCACCGACAGCTTCTGGCAGGGTGTCGACGTGCCGGGTGAGGCGCTCTCCAATGTCATCATCCTGCGACTGCCCTTTGCCGTGCCCAACCATCCGCTCATACAGGGCAGAATCGAACATATCCGCGCCAAAGGCGACAACCCTTTCTTCAAATATCAACTGCCCACCGCCATCATCAAATTCAAACAGGGTTTCGGACGGCTCATCCGCAGCAAGACCGACACCGGAATCGTCGCCGTCCTCGACAGCCGGATCGCCAGAAAAAGCTACGGCAAACAGTTCCTGGCCGCCATCGGCGACTGCAATATCGAAATCATAAGCGAACGAAACCATTCATAGCAGACAAAGCACATATCGTACCGAATACAAGAATCGCTTGATAGTCCCGGGTGAATTTGGTAAGATTATCTGTGCGTACGAAAAAAATGTCTTTTAGCGTTTATATGGCAAATGTTGGATTGATGCTCCGAACGCTGGATTACGACTCAGGATTAAAGGAGCGGTTATGAGTTCAGGTATTCTGTCACGACGTGGCTTTCTAAAAGGTTTATGTGCAGGATCGTTGGCCCTAGCCGGATGCGGTCGGCATTTGGTCGGCGGCGGCGGGGCAGGGAAAAGACCCAACGTTCTCTTTTTCGCCCTGGACGATCTGTGTGATTGGGTTGGGCCCCTGGGGTATGGCCAGGCCGTCACGCCGAATATGGATCGGCTCGCCGAATCCGGCGTTACCTTCCTTAATGCCCACACCGCCGGAGTCTTTTGCGCGCCGTCGCGATCGGCTATCTTCACCGGACGCCATGCGTCGAGCACCGGCTGCTACAAAACGCAGGTTTACCATCACAACCATCCGGAAATCCAGCCGCTGCAGGCAACCTTCCAGAAAGGCGGCTACCGAACCTTCGGCGCCGGCAAGCTGTTTCATCACCCGGCAGGCTTTGTTGACCTGCGCGGATGGGACGAGTTCTTCGTGCGCAGCCAGGGGCAGAAGGAAAATGGCTGGGGCCTCGACAGTTGGAGTGTAGACAGTCCCATCCTCCCGAAACCCTACCCCAACAGCGCCTTTAATTCCGATCGCGAGCCGGCCAACAAGTTTTTCCTCGAATGGGGTAAGGTGCTCAACAAAAACGAAGAAAAAATGGCCGATACCATTCGCACAGAGTGGGCCTGCGACATCCTTCGCAAGAAGCATGATAAGCCCTTCTTTGCGGCGGTCGGGCTCTACACGCCGCATTTTCCAAACTACTGCCCGGAGAAGTATTTCGATCTCTACGACCGCGATAAAATCCAGCCGCCGCCGTATAAAGCCGATGATCTTGACGACCTGCCGCCCGCCGTCCGCAAGGCCAAAATCGCACGCAGCGCGATTCATCGCCGTCTTGAAAAGATAGGCGCCGTTAAGGACGCAATTCACGGCTACCTCGCCTGCGTCTCATATGCCGACGCCATGCTGGGCCGCCTGATGAAGGCGATTGAAGACGGCCCAAACAAGGGCAACACTATCATTGTGCTGTGGAGCGACCACGGCTACCACCACGGCGAAAAGATGGACTGGGGCAAGCATACGCTCTGGCAGCGCACCTCCGGCGTACCCTTCATCTGGGCCGGCCCGGGCGTAAAGCGCGCCGCAACCGTAGATTCCACGGTCAGCCTGATAGACATGTACCCCACCTTCATCGACCAGTGCGGGCTACCCGCCGTGAAAGGCCTCGACGGCGTTTCGCTGGCGCCGGTACTGGCCAATCCCGCAACCGCCAAAGACCGCAACGTTCTTCTACCCGGTATGTATCCCAATGAATACGCGATCATCAACAGCAACTGGCGCTACATCCATTACAAAGACGATACCGAGGAACTTTACAATGTGCGTAAGGATCCGAACGAATGGTACAACCTGGCCGGCGACAGCAAATATGACAAAATAAAGGCCAAACTGCGGGCCGCAGCCCCAACCACCTTTGCCGAACCCGGCCCAGATCGTCGCCAATTGAACCTCGTCACCGAAGGCGAAACCTTCCATTGGCAGCTCAATAAATAGCCCCTGGAACCGGCTGGACGAAAAAAAATGCGCTTTTGGCAAAATTTCCTGTGGACAGCCGCGGCAGGCCGTAGTATTATATTGGGCTCATTATAAGTCGATAAGAATAACGAGAAGCGAGGTAATCGATTATGGCGCATAAAAAAGGACAAGGCTCGTCGCGTAACGGCAGAGACAGCAACCCGCAATATCTGGGCGTAAAGCTCTACGGCGGGCAGGCCGCCCGCGCCGGCTCAATTATTGTGCGTCAACGCGGCACAAAGTGGCGTCCCGGCTTTAACGTCGGGTTGGGCAGGGATTATACGCTGTTTGCATTGAAGGACGGAACCGTCCGGTTCAAGGGCAGGAAAGTGCATATCCTTACCTGACGCCTCTTGAACCGATTCAATATACAGGCCGTGGCAGAGCGGCCTTTTTTATGCGCAGGGACTTATCCGCGACCCTCCTTCGGTTGGTATGCGTGTTCAGAAAGCCGTCGCGGACAAACCGGACGATCCGATCCGGCCAAGACCTGCTTGTCGTGCTTTCCATGCCGGATAAAACAGAACGTCAGGATACTTGCCCGACTAAATATTTATGTATCGCCCGTGCAGCGATTCGGCCCTGGCCCATAGCAAGGATAACGGTAGCGGCGCCGGAGACGATATCTCCGCCGGCATAAACACCGGGGACTGCGGTTTGCATTGTATTCTCATCGACCACGATTGTACCCCAGGCAGTGGTTTCCAGTTGGGGCATTGTCTGCGGTATGAGCGGATTGGGCTTATTGCCTATCGCGACGATAACGGTGTCAAGATCCATTGTAAATTCCGAACCTTCGACCGGCACAGGTCGGCGTCGGCCGGAATCGTCAGGTTCGCCAAGCTCCATCCTTATACATTCCATCGCCACAACATGGTGCCGGTCGTCGCCGATAATTCTGACAGGGTTGTTCAGCAGCTTGAACTTGACACCTTCCTCTTCGGCGTGGTGGATTTCCTCGTCTCGGCCGGGCATCTGCCGGCGCGCCCGTCGATATACAACGGTTACATCGGCGCCCAGCCTCAGCGCCGTTCGCGCCGAATCCATCGCTACATTGCCGCCGCCGACGACAGCAACCCGCTGACGTTTTATCGGAGGGGTATCATATTCCGGGAATAAATACGCCTTCATCAGATTGGAACGGGTGAGGTATTCATTGGCCGAATAAACGCCGACCAGGTTTTCGCCCGGGATTTTCATAAATGACGGCAATCCCGCGCCGCTGCCGATAAATACCGCGTCGAAGCCGTCGGTTTTCATCAGCTCGGCGACGGTGCTGTTTCGGCCGACGACATAGTCCATTACGAATTTCACTCCGAGTTTTTCGAGGTAATTAACTTCGGCCTGCACAATTACTTTCGGCAGGCGAAATTCCGGTATCCCATAAGTCAAGACCCCTCCGGGCTCATGCAGCGCCTCGAAGATAGTAACCTCGTGGCCGAGTTTAATCAGGTCGCCGGCGACGGTAAGTCCCGCCGGGCCGGCGCCCACGCAGGCCACTCGCTTGCCTGTTTTTACCGTGATTTTGGGTATTTTGATATTGCCGGTATTACGTTCATAATCGGCGACGAACCGTTCCAGCCTTCCCACGGCTACCGGTTCGTCCTTGATCCCCAACACGCAAAGTTTCTCGCACTGTTCTTCCTGCGGACAGACTCTGCCGCAAACCGCCGGCAGCGCGTTTTGCTCTTTCAAATTCCAGGCCGCTTCCAGAAACTTGCCTTCCTGCACAAGGGCGATGAAACCGGGAATATCCACGTTAACCGGGCAGCCGGCTACGCAACGCGGCTTTTTGCACTTCAGGCAGCGGTTTGCCTCCAGTATAGCCGTTTCTTCGCTGTAGCCGTATGGGACCTCTTCGAAATTCCCGGCCCTGTCTTCGGGACGCTGTTCCGGCATTGCTTGTCTTGGTGTTTTTTCCTTAGCCACTCGTTACTCTCTACTGATTAATGTGAGCACTTGCCGTTGCATTTATGTTCGCCGCTATGGCGCCGTGTTACCGACCCTGTTCGTCCTACCAAACGTATTTCCTCGGCGCTGTATGCCGCACGTCGATCCCAAAGCTCATCCCAATCGACCAGATGGGCGTCGAAGAACGGACCGTCCACACATGCGAATTTCGTTTCTTCGCCTACGGTTACGCGGCACGCCCCGCACATACCTGTTCCGTCCAGCATAATCGGGTTCAAGGCCGCCAATGTTTTTACGCCGTACTGCCTGGTTTCCTGCTGCGTTATCATCATCATGAACGGACAGCCCACGGCGATAACAAGATCGAATTTTTCACCGTCTTTTAGTTTTTGCCCAAGTGCATCGACGGCATGTCCCTTGATATTCAAGGACCCGTCAATCGTTGTCTGTATCAGTTCGTCGCAAACGGCTTCGAGTTTTTCTATGTAGTAATGTTTGTAGTGGCTGCGGCCCTCGACAATGACGGTAACCTGGTTGCCGATTTGCTTTAACGCCGCGGCGATTCGCAAAATCGCCCCGATTCCATAACACCCGGCCGTCAGGGCTACTTTGCCGTAGTTGGTGATTTCCAGCGGTATCCCTAACGGGCCGGCAACGTGGGCCGGTTTGTCGCCCGGCCGCAAGAGCACAAGCTTCCGGCTGGATTGGCCTACTTCCAGTATGATCAGCGTAATTGTCCCTTTTTCGGAATCCCAGTCGCACAGCGTAAATGGAACGCGTTCCGATTCCCGGTCAACCATAACAATAACAAACTGGCCCGGCTGAGCCTTTTTCGCCACATGGGGCGCCTTGATAACAATCTCGTGTACATTCGGAGCAATCTCTTGTTTTTCGAGGATTTCAAAGCCGGCGGTTGTTTTACTTTCACTTTTTTCTCTCGGCGGTGTGCGGACGCCGTCAACCGGTAATTCGCGCAGCGCGAAAACTTTTTCGTCGATAAGATGACCGCGAAAATGTGTTCGTCTTAGTTTGATATCGACCGCCGCGGCGGGCGCATGGTCTCTTTCGGCCTGCAATTTTGGCTTTGAGATTCCCAGTTCCTTCCTGACGGCGCCGCTGGAGGAGTATGCAAAACCGGCGGCGCCCATTTGGCGGGCAATTTTACTAATAATCCACCATTGAGGTTTTGCCTGGCCCGGCGGCCGGCAGGCTTTGCGTAAAGGCCGATTCTGTCCGGCGCCGTCGGCGATAGTCCCGTCTGTCTCTGCAAAGATCGCCGCCGGCAAAACGATGTCGGCACGGTCGCTCATATCGGTCGGGTAACAATCCAGCACAATGAGCAGCTCCAGGGCGTCAAGCTGTTCTGCAGGAACGAATCTGCCGGCCAACACCGCGGCTTTGACGCCACTGGGCAGTGAACTAAGCGAAATACCGCGAGAATTCGGCTCGATCTCAATATAGTTTGCCGATTTCATTACTTCTTCGGTGAATTTTCTGAAAGTGTGCCGTTCCTCAAGGGTGCTGGTGGTGTCGCAAACAAAAGCGAAATTATCGCCGGCAAAAGCCTTTAGTTTCTCCGCTGATATTTTGACAACATCTTCCCACTCCGTCTCGCGCAACACACTGCCTGCACGAACATACGGCACAGCCAGCCGGTCGGCCCCATTCTGGAACTCGCCGATGGCGAACCGGCCCAACATGCAAAGCGGGGTATTTTCATCCACCGCCGCGGCTGAAACCAGTTTCCCGTCATTGGCCTCGAGTTTCAAGGCGCAGGCCTGGTCGCAGAAGATACAGGTTGATTCTGTAATCGCCTCCGACCCTGGATGCCATTTGGCGTATCTATCGGCCAACGCGCCGGTCGGGCATACGTCAATACACGAACCGCAGAACCGACAACCTGCATCCGGCAGCGGCCGATCGAATGCCGTGCCGATATGTGTTTGGCTGCCGCGATCGACAAAATCGATGACTCCCGTACCATACTGATGTTTGCATATTCGTACACAGCGCCCGCAAAGAATACAAAGGTTAAGGTCGCGGTCAATGAACGGATTTGACCGATCAATAGGACGATGCTGATAAGACGGCGCCAGGGCAAGATCGCTAAGCCCCAGTTCTTCGGACAAGGCGCGGACATCGCAAACAGCTTTATTGCTGCACGTGTGGCATCCGGTGGTGCGTCCCGCTTTTTCCGCTTGCGGCCGATATTGCTCGCAAAGCTCGCGTCTGGAACATATCAGGCAGGCGCTCGGGTGTTCGAGCATCATAAAGGCAAGAATATTACGGCGAAGCTTTTGCAATGCTTCCGTATCGGTCCGCACCGCCATACCATCGGCGGCGCCGGTTGTGCACGAAGTCGGATACCCTCGTATACCTTCAATTTCGACCACGCACAATCGGCAGGCGCCGAACGCCGGCAGAGCCGAATGCGTGCACAGATGGGGAATCGCAATATCATGCCTTAATGCGCACTGGAGAACCGTCTCGCCGGCTTTGGCTTTTATCGTTTTTCCATCTATGGTCAGTTTCAATTTTACTCCTCGGCTTATCTGGATTTTGCGATCTTTTCTTTTTGGTTCTCATATCTGGCCGGTTTTCCGCTGCGGCGATAAACAGCGGCGAAAGTATCGGGACATGTACTCACGCACAAACCGCAACGAACACATATATCGTGATCGATAGTGTGCGGCTTTTTCTTCTCGCCGCTGATAGCCTTGACAGGACAAATCCGTGCACATGCACCGCAGCCGACACAACGATCCCGGTCAATGTGATAGCTGATTAATTCGCCGCATACAAATGCGCTGCATTGCCGGTTTTCAATGTGATCTGTATACTCCTGCCTGAAATAACGTATTGTTGTCAGCACCGGGTTTGCTGCGGTCTGGCCGAGGCCGCACAGCGAACCGTTTTTAACGGTTTGAGCGACTTCTTCAAGCGTATCGATATCGGTCATTTGGCCCCGGCCCGCCACTATGCGTTCGAGAACACTAAGCATCGCGCGCGTCCCCACCCGGCACGGCGGGCACTTTCCGCACGATTCGGCCTGCGTAAACGACAGGAAATATCTTGCGATATCGACCATGCAGGCATCTTCATCGAGCACTATCATTCCGCCGGAGCCCATAATGCTGCCGGCTTCGGTGAGCGACTCATAATCGACGGGCAAGTCCATCTTTTCGGCTGGAATACACCCACCCGACGGCCCGCCTGTCTGCACGGCCTTTAACGCTTTACCCGATGGGGTTCCGCCGCCGATATCGTAGATTATATCCCTAAGGGCAATTCCCAGCGGCACCTCCACAAGACCTGTACGGTTGATCTTGCCGGCCAGTGCGAAAGTTTTTGTCCCTTTACTCGAATCGGTTCCGTACTCAGCGTACCACTGGGCCCCATTGTGCAGAACCAACGGCAGGTTGCCCAATGTTTCCACATTCTGAATGACTGTAGGCTTGCCCCACAGGCCGCTGACCGCAGGAAACGGCGGTCGAGGCCGAGGCATCCCGCGCCGACCTTCAATCGAGGCTATCAATGCCGTCTCTTCGCCGCACACAAAGGCGCCGGCGCCCTTTTTTATGGTCAAATCGAAGGAGAAACCCGAGCCTTGAATGTTTTCGCCCAAAAGCCCGAGACCTCGCATCTGGCCGATAGCAATCTCCAGGCGATGTATGGCAAGCGGATATTCAGCCCGACAATAAATATAGCCGTGTCCGGCTCCAAGTGTCAACGCCGCTATCAGCATACCTTCCAGCACAGCATGTGGATCGCTTTCGAGCAGCGAACGGTTCATAAACGCGCCGGGGTCGCCTTCGTCGGCATTGCATATCAGGTATTTCGTCTCGCCGGGCGAATTGCGGCAGAATTGCCACTTTCGCCATGTAGGAAATCCCGCGCCTCCTCGCCCTCTTAATCCCGATGCTTTTACTTCTTCAAGAGTCTTGTCGGGCCCGATTTCCAGCGCCCGCAAAAATCCGCGATAGCCGTCACGAGCCAGGCTGTGTTCCATATTTTCCGGGTCGATGATTCCACAGTTA
>QNBS01000092.1 GCA_003644175.1 Planctomycetota bacterium
CGATTTACTCAGAGTGTACAGCGCCATCATGCGAACCGGCCAATGATCATCACTTAGATTACTCGAAACCGCTCTTGTGAGTTCATAATCCAAAGAGCCCGAAAGCAGACCGAGCGACTCCATTGCCTGAACCTTCACCTTCCAGTTGGCGTCGGTCAGACCGCACTTGACGGCGTCAACCAGTATCGGACGTTCCACACGAATATACCGGTACAAAGACCCCGACCGCGTCATGAAATCACGTTCGACGAGCAGCCCGGCAAAAAGCTGCACCGCACGATTCTTCTGCCCTTCCTGACCGCCGGCCAAGGTGTCTAATCGCTGCATAAAATACTGTCGAGTCAAATTGACGCCTTCACGCTTGAGGACGTTCCGCACCGGTTCAATCTCCTTGAGGAAATTGGTCGGCTCACCCGCCGCATCAGGAACAGGGTCAAGATAAACAATGAACTCTACCTCCACCGACGCCTGCGGAAATGCCAGAAGCAGTCGTCTTAGCTTTCCTGTCATCAGGTCCAGCGGAATCGAAGCGTAGTGGCCCGGCTCAATAGGAAGGCTCGGAACAGCCTTCTTTGAAATGAGTTGCCGAATCTCCTGCATGATGTCGCCGCTGACGACGGCGTCCACCCTGATATTGCCCTTGAATATGCCCGAATCGGAAATGACGATCGGGTTGGGCGACTTGTTTGTGATAATCAGGTCGGCGTCAAACTCGCTGCCGTAGGAATAATTCGAGCCTCCAAGATTCAGCTTGACTGAAAAAATGTCCCTGGCGGGTCTAAACCGCGAGAGGACCTTCTTGCCGAACTCTTTTTTGAGATGCTCTCTGACAATCTCAGGCAACGTCGGCAAAATGTAGTCCGAACCGTTTTCGGCAAGCAGCGCCTTTGCCTTCTGTGCGACAAGCGAGGCGGGATCCATTGCAATGGCGGCCTTGAGCATTTCGATCGCATCGCTGGTCTTCTTTTCGGACAACCGGACCATTGCCTTTGTCAGTTGTGCTATCTGGTCGTTTTCGATGCCGGCGGCATACTCGCCGGCCAGGTCATATTCCCCTTGCATGGCGAGGACGTGGGCGAAGATCGCCTTTGCGCCGGGTGCATTGGGGTCGGCCATGAAGGCTCGGTTGGCCCAGGCAAGCGCCTGCTCGTCATTGGGGTTGGCGAATGAATAGAACCAGCCCAATTCAAGGGCCGTTACCTGAGGCGACACTGCCCCGTCGCCTAACATCTGTGCGGCACGGCGACCGGCCTTGGCGAAGATATCCTTGCTCAGTTCGATATTTCCCATTTTGCCGGCGGCGCTGCCGGCAAGGGCCTCCATACGTATGTCGAACCGCCCGCTCTGCCGGACCCGGGCCGCCGCGTCAAGGCATTTTGCACGTAAATTGGGTGTGTTGTAACTCATAAGCGCCCACGGCAGATATATCGAAACAGGCGGATCCCTGTCCGGCGAGAGGTACTCGAAGAGATCGGCGGCATATTCATACGCCTCTGCGGCAACGTCATAGACACCGGCCTCCTCGCAATACTGCGCAAAGCCAAGAGCGGCCTCTATGCTCAAAGGATTGATATTAATCGCCCGGCGAAGATTGCTCGCATAGACCGCAGGCGACAGAGCCAGGTCCTCTTTGCGAAGAAGCTCGTCGAACCGCGCAAAGGCAAGCTGATTGTACTCATTGTAGTGGTAGGCCTGCTCAAAATTCTTACGGGCGTTTTCAAAATCCGCCTTTTCCACCGCCAATTGCCCGTATTCGGCCGCCAATTCCGAGGTCAGCACCGGATTCTTGACACCAGCAACGGCAATAAGCCTCAACAGCAGATCTTCCCGCTCCTGTCGCGTGTCGGCCGTTGACAGCATATACCGAACCGCTTGACGGAGGACCTCAAAATTCGATGTCTTGGTTATGTACTTGCGAAATACATCGTAGAACCGGCTGACATCCTCTGCCTCCGCCTCCGCCGATTGCGAACCTAACACTAACATATCTTCATAGAGGTATGTCGCCCTCGGGTCAAGGTCCATAGCGGCGTTGAGAAAGGCCATAGCTTCAGCCGCCGGGTCCTTGTCGCCGACCGCATCGGTGGATACTTCCCGGGCTACCCTGTGAAAGGTCTCAGCCGTAAGAGGTGAATAAATACGTTCGCCCCCTGCACTGTACTGAGCAAGCAGCGCAGGGGCAACCAATATCGACACGCCAACCGACAGAACATACAGACTCTTCCTGCTAACCATCAAGGCTCTCCAAAAACTACTACTTGCCGGATGACGCCGCAGCATCACCGCAGATACGTCTCAACTGCAATGATAGCTGAAGCTGAGCACTTTGGGCTCGGCGATTCTGCGATACTCGGCCATGTCCATCTTCACGGCATCTTCGTGAGTGCCCGCCTGGAACACAATGTACTCGTCGGCCTCCAGCGTCTTGTCCATGACCGTTTCCAGACCGTAAAGACCGCCAAAAGGCGGCTCGGCGCCTAAGGCGCAGTCCGTAAACAGTTTGCTCATTTCGCTCTCGTCGGCCAATTCAACATGCTCGACTCCAAGCCGGCCCTTCAACGCATCAAGGTCAATCTTGCAGCAGGCCGGCAGGACGCACATGTAATAGGTCTCGCCGGAACGGACCACAACGGGCTTGGCGACGTACATTCCGGGCACGTGCTCTTCGGCGGCCATCTGCTGGGCTGTGAATGTCGGGCGGTGTTCAGCAACCTCATATTTGGCGGATTTTGCATCCAAAAAGTCAACCACTTTCACAATACACCTCCGGTAAACAAATTGACTCGTCGCGTTTCGACACTATTGATTATATCGGCGCCAACAGCACCGGTTATATACTCATAAAAGCAGTCAACATTCCCCACCTTCCCTGTCGCCATCTCTCTCTACCCCCTTATACGCCTGATAAACGCCTAAAGTTTATGACTTTCGAGCCGGCAGTATCAGCGAAAACATCTCGTTTCGCAATAATTTTGCGGTCGCGGCGTAAACAAGGGCCGATAATGGTACGACTATCGCCAATCTTACGATGTCATACCCCGGCCCAGGCGGCATTGTTCGCATAATCATCAAAGCCCCACCCGCCGCCGCCGCCATCACAACCGTGCCGATTGACGTCTTGACAAAGACCGACGGCAGACCGTCTAATATGGATCGGCCGTATCGCTTGCGAAGAATCCGGACCAATATGACCACCTGCAGATACGAGCAGATCGCCGTGGAAAGCGCAAGCCCCCCCGTACCCAGAGACCATAGAAGCGTCAGGTTCAGTATCACATTGACAAACACCGCGAACAAAGCCGTCATCGCAGGCGCCTTTGAGTCCTGCGTCGAATAGAACGCCCGCGTGGCGATCTGCTGCGAAAAATAACCGCACAAACCCAACACATAAAACGAAAGCGTCCACGCCGTCAATTCCGTGTCGGCGGACGTAAACTCGCCGTGCTGAAACACCGCCGATATGAGCGGACGGGCCACTAACAAAATCCCCGCCGTCGCCGGAAGCGCCACAAAAACCGCCGCGCCGAATCCGCGAGAGATCGTCTTGCACAACGCCGGATAATCCTTCCGCGCAGCCTCTGCGCTCATTACCGGAAACACCGCCGTCGCCAACGATATACCAAGAACCCCCAACGGAAACTGGTACATTCGCTGGGCGTAATAGAGATGCGAAACCGCCCCCCACCCCAACGGCTCGCCACGGTCGTTGGAAAAGGCAAGCGCGATAAGATCGTCGGCAAACGTGTTGATCTGAGTAACGGTAAGACCCAACAGCATGGGACCCATAAGCAGGAGCACATTCTTAAACGCCTCGGAACGCACGCACCAGGCGGGCCGAAGACGTATGCCGCTTGCCCGCAGCGGCGGAATCTGAATCGCCAACTGCACCAGACCCGCCAACACCACACCCAGCGCCACGTAAAACACCTGCTGACGGGCGGGTATATCAAGAGCCTTGCCCGTGATCACAAGGCTCGCGATAACAAAGATATTCAGCACAATCGGCGACGCCGCCGGTGTTGCGAAATGTCGGTGGACATTGAGAATGCCCGCCACAATCGCCACCAGGCAGACAAGCACCATATAGGGCAGCATGATCCCGCACAGAGCCAGTCCAGTTGCCGTCCCGAGATTGGGCGACGAAAAGTAGTACCAGCCCCAGACAAACACCTCGCCGATAAGCGCAAAGCTTGCCAACAACACAAACAGAACCGTAACGACCGTATCGGCCAGACGCTTCGCCCCGTCGGGGTCGGCATGCAGTTGCTCGCTGTAGACCGGGATAAAAGATGCAGACGCCGCACCCTCCCCGAACAGCCGCCGCGAAAGATTCGGAACCTTAAAGCCCATCGTCCAGGCCGTCATCAGCCAGCCGGCGCCCAGATAATGCGCAAAAGTCATGTCCCGGACCATACCCAGAATCCGGCTCAAAATCGTGAGGGAAGCAATCTGTCGAAAACCTTTTATCATACCGTCCGGTTCAATACCCATCCTGCGCCGCCACGGCGACAACACACGCCACCACCTTACTCGCGCCTGCCGCCTTGAGCGTCTTTGCACACTCGTTCAGCGTAGCATGGCTCGTCGTAATATCATCGACAAGACAGATAGTCTTACCTGAAAATTTATGACCACGCCGAACGGCAAACGCCCCGGCCACATTCTTCCTGCGTCCGGCCGGGCTCAGGTTCCACTGCCTCTGCGTATAGCGAATCCGAACAAGGTCCGTGCTGATCCGCCCCGCCGGCGCCGGCCCTTTGCAGATCAGATGCGACTGATTATACCCGCGCTCCAGGCGCCTGCGCCAGTGCAGCGGAACGGGCACAAACAACTCTATCTCGTCGCCGAACGCGCTTCCCCGCAAAGCCGATTCCGCCAACTCCCGCAACAAGCCGCCCAATTCCGTCCGGTCCCGAAACTTAAACGCCAAAATCAGATTGCGAAGCACACTGTCATAAACCCCCGCCCGAGCAATACCGTCAAAATCAACCTCACCATCCTGACAATTCGCGCACCGACCGCCAATTATCGCATACTTGCTCGCATCCTTCCCGCAGCGCAGACAATAGTCCCCCGCCGTACACTGCAAAAGCTCATTCCAGCAATCCCGACACAACCGCCGATCCGTCTCAAGCACACCAGCCCGACACCAGTCGCAAACCGCAGGCCAAAGCAAATGATTAAAACCCTCAAAAGCAGCCCCCCCAAACCGCCGCACCCCACAAAAAATATCCCTGAGCATCATCGCATTCATAGCAAAGCATTATACCCCCCAAACCACCAACAAAAAAGAAAGATATCCCCACCATTTCACGCCAAATTAATCCATTTCAGATGAATTGGCCTATGACCATGCATAGCGTGAAGACTATGGCCAGGATGAGACTCGTAACTGACAATCCTTTCGCCCAGCCTTTTGTGCCACGCGACAAGAAACATGCGATACCGGCAAAGATAACTCCTATGATTGGGAACAGACATGTAATAAAACTCAGAATTGCCATGACTTTCGCCGCAGGTGAAGCCTTGTATCGAATGGAATTAGTCAGCATATCAACTGACAGGTGTCCCAGGTCCGTTATGGGGATGGACAGTACAAGTTTTTGGCCGCAGGTTTTGCAGGTCAGCCAGGTATTTCGAAGACGTAGAATTGGTATGAAAAAGAAAAGCTTTGCTACTTCGGTGGACTCAAAAGACGAGGCTGGAACATTCTCAATGCCGCATGCAGGGCAATTGATATGGACATCTGGTCCTTGCTGTTGCTCAGTAACTGTGGTAAACTGGATAATCATTTTTTGTCTCTTTCGTTTTAACAATCTCATGAAAAACTACGTGGACAGCGATTCCACCACAATATACAATCGAAAATATACAATCTACAATCAATACACATCCAGCCCCAACACATGTTTCTTCAACTCCCTGTCCAATGTTTTTGCGTCGCCGGCAAGTTTATCTAATCGCGACCAGAATCGCCTGCCGTGGTTCTTCTCTCTCGTATGCACCAGCTCATGCAGTATCACATAATCCATCAGCCCCGGCCTAAGCCGCACAAGGTTGACATTGAGATTGATATTGTTATTCTCCGAGCAGCTCCCCCACCGCGTCTTCTGGTTCCGGATAAACACCCTGTTGTAAGCAAACCCATGCTCCCGGGCTAATTCATCCAAACGCTTCACCAGCACCACCCTGGCCGCCGCCCGATTGATCGGCGCCAAATTGCTCAATGCCGTCCGGTGCTGCCGTTCGATCCGCCTGACACGATCCAGATTCTTCCTCGCCCAGCCAATATTCGACTCCAGAAACGCCATCCCCTCCTCAAACGAGGTCCTGTAAGGCACCGCAACCCTGATCCCCTTATGCGGCCGAACAGTCATCGAAAGCCGCCGAGCCTTCCTGGACTTCGCCAACAAAACAGAACCCAGCCCCGCAACCTCAACGGTCCGGGCGCCCAACGCGACAGCTTTACTCGATGTTTTACTTTTCATCCGGCAAATAGACCGTAACAATTGTGATACAGAATGTACTCCCGCGAACCACTTGTCATTCCCGCGAAACACTTGTCATTCCCGCGAAACACTTGTCATTCCCGCGAAACACTTGTCATTCCCGCGAAAGCGGGAATCCAGCAATAAAACAGTATGAGGCGAAGCCTCAGTCAAAAATCCAACACCATCAAAACAGATAATAACCACACTGCCGCTGCGCAGCAACAGTATTCCACTTTGACAAAAAACCGCGGTAGAATATCGTTGGGTGTGCAAAATCCGTGTAGCAACTCGCAACGCAGGGCGCAGCTTGCCCCCGCGTTGCCTGCTTATGCCCGATCAGCCCGGCGGCGTAGTCTCCGGCGCCGGGACCGCCGGTATTTCCGGGGGATTGGTCATCTGCCGCCAGACATTGAGCCGGCTCATCCATCGGGGTCTTGCCTCGGCCGGCTTGATAGCGACCAAAGCCTCGACAACCGCCGTCTTGACCGCGGCATTACCGCCGGCAAGGCTAAGAAACGTGCCTATCTTCGAGACGAACGCATCCTCGGCCCCCATATCCGTCTCGGCCAGTCGCGAAGCCATCAGTTGTCCGACTTTAGCGACATCAGCGGTCTGTAAATACGCGTCGAGCAGCATCAGTTGCAGCTTCTCGCGTTCGACCGGCTCCGTGGCCGCGCCAAGAAGTTTATCGCAGTATACGATGACCTTGGCGTAATCATCTCTTTGCCAGTACCAGTCGCGGAGGCTCGTTCTCGCGGCCGCCAAGAGGGCGGCATCCTTTTGCCCCTCCGCCTTCTTTTCAGCTAATTCCAGCAACTCGCCGGCATGACCGAACTTATCGGACCCCGCAGCAAGCTTCCTGCCCCATTCCAGAACCTCCCCGGCGCCCTCTCTGACCAGTATCGCGCGCATAGCCTGCCACGCAGGATCGGACTCGCCGTTCTTCTCCAGCCGGTCCGACAGCCACATCAGTTCTTCGGCGCCGCCCAACTCACCGGCTAACTTGATCACCAAACGACGAATAACA
This sequence comes from Planctomycetota bacterium, assembly GCA_003644175.1. Classification (GTDB taxonomy): domain Bacteria; phylum Planctomycetota; class Phycisphaerae; order Sedimentisphaerales; family Anaerohalosphaeraceae; genus B28-G16. Next base: position 7,519 of record QNBS01000092.1, read on the forward strand.
GGGCTGCTGTCGTTGGCAAGGGCATTCTCCTTAAACAGCCGAAAGGCGACAACCTTGTCAATATTCACAAGCCCCGCAGCAGCAGCCTGGCGCAGCGTGTTGTCGTCCTTGACCGCCAGACCCTCGATAAAGAATTTGCCGTAAAGCCCCGCAGCATCCTCCTGATAAGCGCCGCGACCGCACAGTCTTGCCATGACATTCAGCAGTTTACCGCGAAGAGACCCGGAGGCGCCCTCGGCAGCGCCGTATCGTGCGGCAAGAGCTTCGAGGTGCTTCCTGGCGTCTTCCTTCGGCAATCCGTTAAGTTCAAGCAGCTTGCCGGCGACCTCGGCGCCTTTCGCGACCGCATCAGGGTCTTTGCTCACAATATACTCCGACGCTATAGCAAAAGTTTCCGTTCGGATTGATTCATCCAAAGTAACAGGTGAACCCGGCGAGAAAGCGTAAAAACAGGCTTCACCAAGCGCGTCAAAAAGGGCAAGACGAACATCCGAATAGGTCTCAACTTTGAACCGAGCCAGGAGTTTCTCGGCAGGGTCAAGTTTACTCATGCGGACCCATGCACCGGCCGTGGCAAGCCGGATATCGCGA
>QNBS01000093.1 GCA_003644175.1 Planctomycetota bacterium
CAGGACCCTCGCGGGTTCCTATAGTGGCCGATTACAGTACCGGGGCCGTAGCTCAACTGGTTAGAGCATCGGACTGTCGATCCGAAGGTTGAGGGTTCGAGTCCCTTCGGCCTCGCGTGGTAACCCGCTGTTGTCAGATGATGACAGCGGGTTATTTCTTGCGCCTAAGTGCACTATTTCTAAAGACTTACCGGCATCGCCATTGATCGGGTTTTCCTTGAAATCATCAATGCGTTCTATGCCCGCCGATTCCAAATCTTTGTATACCCTTAAGGCTGTAAATCATAAGGAACCGCTTGGCGGGCTGTTTTAATCTTTTCATCAGCCCAGCCTCCTAACCCCGAAGAATATCCGTCGGAATATCCGCTATTGTTAATCTGGATAAAAAATCCTTGACAAGCCGGGCGTGGGGAGCTATCTTTTAGCGTTGCAAGTTTGCTGTGTCTAACAGGCTTGCAATAGAAGACGTCAACCAAACAATGCAAAAAGCGGGGTAATCTCAACTGATTCTGAGGAAGAGTTATGAAAAGGCGTGCTATCGCTGTTTTCGTGTCGGCGGCAATGTTGGTCGCTGCAATCGGGGCTCATGTCTCGGCCCTCGGAATAGAACTTCGCGCCGATAAATACTATACATGGGGCATCAGCAGTGATGATGTAAGTATTGCCGAGGGCAGCATCATTACCGAAGCCATTCTTACAATTCATGGCATAACCAACTGGGACAACAACCTGCATATGCACATTGTGGATAATCCGCCCCCGGACTTCGTCGCCAATGAAGACAACGACAGCGGCGATTTTTTCCAGGATTTCGGCGGCCTGCTGAGCGGCTACACCTATGAGCTTGTCAATGGAGATCTGGTCATAACTTTTAGCCGGATCAACGAAGAAAACTCGTGGGTGTGGGACATTTTCGATTATCCCTTCAATTTCCAGTTAGCCGATTCATCCGACGTCTCATATTCCTCCTCACTGCTTGAGCTTATCGACTACGCCGGCAACAGCACTCCCTTCGGCATAGGCTTCGACCACGACAGCAGCGATGACTTCAGTTTCAGGGGCATCTCTCTTCAACTCACAGTCAAATCTTTCGAAGGAGAGCCTGTCCAATCGCTTCTGACTTACTCGTATGGAGACATCAATCGGGCTCCGGTGCTGGAGAGTCTTGCCGATCAGACAGTCGCAGAGAACGAGGAGTTGAGCTTTGTCGTTAGAGCCGAGGACCCCGACGGAGATGACATAGAATATCGCGCACGCCGCCTTCCCTATGGCGCGAAATTCGAGAATGGAACTTTTTCATGGAGACCGGGTTATGATCAGGCAGGTCTTTATTACGTGCTTTTCGCGGCCCGAGACGGACTGGCGAGAGATTTGGCGCGTGTGCTCATAAAGGTAAACAACACAAACCGCCCGCCTGTTCTGACGCCCATTGGCGCCCGGGTGGTCGGCGAAAACGCCGAACTGTCGTTCACCATAAACGCAACAGACCCGGATGGAGACCAGATAGAGTATGACGCCTACGGCCTTCCCCATGACGCGGAATTCGAGAATGGAACTTTTTCATGGAGACCGGGTTATGGCCAGGCAGGTCTTTATTACGTGCTTTTCGTGGCCTGTGACGGACTCGCCATGGATTTTGCATCTGTGCTCATACAGGTATACTGATCACAATTGAAAATTCCCGTCTTGTTCGCGAAAATTTACTACCTTTAAGGGCATAAATGGCTTTCTTTCGACTTTCGTTCGTTGACTTCAACGCCACAATAGCATAAAATCAGCAATGATCGTGTTGGATATTATGATGTTTGCAAAGAATCTCTCTATGAAAAATTTCACGTGAAAGGGATGGTGTATGAAAACCAGGCATCGAAGGCGATATTTAATTGCTTTTATTCTCATTACTCTCATCGTACTGCCAAACATTGGCTGCAAGCTAACAATACCGGAAAAGCCCGCTGAAAAAGCCGTTCCGGGAGACGATCTTCAGGCCGTTCTTGACAGCGGCAAAGATCTCCTGCTCCAAAAGGGCGCTGTTTACGACGTCAAAAACACGCTGCAATACAAGTTCCCAAATCAGAAAATCACAACCAAAGACGCCATTTACATCTCTGATTACGCAAGACTTCGCATCGCCGACCCCAATCTGATGCGGCTGATCGACGGCGCGCGACTGGCCGGCATCGTCCTGCAGCACGTTATCCTTGACGGAAACCGTTATCGCCATTCGATCGTCCCCAAAGTAGGAATAACCGGCGGCGGCGGTCAGCCCCCCATGGTCGTTTTCGGCGGACGCGACGCCGATGGACAAAAAGCCCTGAACAATGTCTTCATGAGCACACGAACATGGTCCACGCTAAAAGTCAATGGGGGCGCCTCAAATATCCTCATCGAAGGCAACATTTTTCTCGGAGCAGGCGTCGGACCGCGAGGCAACGGGCGGGAAAAGGCCGAAGTACCCTTCAATTGGGGAGATGCAGTTTCATGCGCCGCAAAAAACACCATCGTACGCAACAACCTCATCATCGACCCAACTGACGTCGGAATCGTTTTTTACGGAGCACCCGGTTCCATCGCCGAAAACAACGTTATTGCCTCCATCTCCAGAGAATCACTCGGTGCAATAAATCTCGTTGACGGCATTCTTTATCCGCTGAACGAAGACAAAGAAAACCCCCGTTATGATTATCGCGGAACGATTGTGCGAAACAATTACATTGACGCGTTCGGTTCGCGGATTCACATCGCAATTCCGATGGGGCCCGGCGTCTGGGCTCCAAAACATCGCCACAAAACACTTGTCGGCGCGACCGTACACGGCAACACCATCGCAGGCGGCGCCGCCGCCTACGGACTTATCGCAGGCCGGGTCGATTCGTTTTCGGTATACGACAACAAGAGCATCGCAAAGTACTCCGGCAGAGGAGAAGGGCTGAACCGCAAATTGCCGCCCGACGAACCCGGACCATTCATCTACGACCCGAAACTCACGACAAACTGTAAACTGCAAAAAGAGTTTCAACCCTGCCGGAGACATCTCCTGCACCTCTTGCGATGCAACCACGGTAAAACCAACGAACTGGGCTACCGCATCTATCAATACGGAAAACACGAAGTAAGAGCAGTCATAAACGCCGCCTACCTCGAAATGTTAGGTCGAAAACCTTCTCAAAAAGAGATGCAGGAGACAGTTGCATGGCTCCAGCAAACACAGTCAACCGCCGATCAGCTTCGCCGTAATTTGATGAAGACCAAAGAATTCATCCAAAAATTCGGAGAAATCACTCCCGACGACCTGCACCCATACAGAATAAGCCTGTGGATGAATACTCTGGATAAGATCCAGCGAGACCACATAAAAAAATACAAAAAAATGCCCAACGCAAAAGAATTATATTTGACGGCATTGTCGCAACTTAACAGGTAATCAAAGAAACGAGTAATGAAAAATGAAACGACGAGAATTCTTAAAAAACTGTGCAGGCGCCGCCATAGGATTGTCGGTAATTCCCAACACTTCCTGCCAAAAAACTTCATGCCGCAAATCCGACGCTTCAAAGCGAAAACCGAATGTTGTATTTATCATAACCGACGATCAGAGCTGGGACTCGCTCGGGTTTATGGGTGGAGATGTACACACTCCACGAATTGATCGGATGGGGCGGGAAGGCATTGTTTTTAACAATGCAAATGTAACCACCACCGTTTGTTCGCCGTCTCGATATTCATGCCTGACGGGCCGGTACGCCGGGCGATGCCGGGGGCCGAGTTTTATGCAGCTGCACCCTCCTAAAACTCCAACGCAAGTCGAGAACAATTGCGAACTGGAAAAAAACAAATGGAATGTTGCTAAGGTGCTTCAGCAAAACGGTTATGTAACGGGGTTTGTCGGTAAATCTCACTTAATCAATCACCACTGGCTTATCAGAAAAAACTGGTCCAAAAACGGACTGCAGGAATATTCCCAAAATGCCGACCCCAGGGACCCCGAAGTCAACAGGAAGATGCAGTATAACCACAGGAAATGGTGCGACGCCATTAAGCCGTATGGTTTTGATTATGTCGATGGAGTATACCCGGCAAACCTTAAATCGGTATACAACGACGATCTGAACGTCCATAATCTTGAGTGGACCGTCAAAAAAGCTTTTACGTTTATGGAGCAAAATAAACAAAACCCGTTCTTTCTTTACTTTTCAACAACGCTGCACCACGGTCCTGTGCCATGGAGCCGGAAAAACGGGAAGTTTTATACCGCCCTCGACGCCGACCCGCACATGACCGGTGAAGGATTTGTTAAAGAGGATTTCGATGTCATGCCGGACCGTAAAAGTGTCTTTGAACGTAATGCCGCCGCCGGAAAAAAACCGGACAAAGCTTTTGCGCTATGGCTCGATGACGGTATCGCGGCGATTCTTGATAAAATTAAAAAACTCGGGATTGAAAAAGATACTTTGGTTATTTTCGTATCCGACCATGGCAGTTGGAGGCATGGAAAAACAACTTTACATGATTTCGGAATGAAAGTGCCCATGATCATGTATTGGCCCGGAAAGATCAAACCAGGCCAAAGCTATGATGAAATCGTCTCGAATATCGATTTTGCGCCGACGATCATGGACGTATGCGGCGCAAATAAACCGTCCGACTATCATATCGACGGCCTGAGCCTCAAGCATGTAATCGAAGGTTCCGCCGAACCTGTCCGGGATTCGCTCTTCGGTGAACTGGGATTTTCACGATGCGTTAAAACAAAGGACTGGAAATACATAGCCATTCGATATCCCAAAGCCATACAGGACAAGATCAACCGCGGCGAAAAATTCAGCAATTATACGGGCCACCCGCCTGTAAGCAGGCCCTATCTGACCCGCAATAATCACCTGGGTTACCACGCCGCGATCGTCAATCCGCATTACTGGGAAATCGACCAGTTGTACGACCTGCAAAACGACCCCGAAGAAAATATCAACGTATACGACAAACACCCCAAGGTCGCTTCTGAAATGAAAAAGCTGCTGTCAAAATATCTCGATTCTTTCCCGGCCCGTCCCTTTGGCGAGTTCACCGCATTCAGCGAACCAGGCTATAAAGTCGAACGGATGCCAAAAATGAACGCCTTAATCCAGGAGACGACTTAATTCTTTGCATATATCCTTAAAATCAGGATTTTTTGCGAGATTTCTGTATTCGCCGGGATCACTTGCGTGATCATACAGTTCTACGCCAAGCTTGCCTCCGGCCCATTCGGTGTAACGCCAGCGTTTGGTTCTTACCGATTTACCGGTTATACCACTTCTCAGGACCTGGGTGTAAGCCGCTTTTTTCCATGGTTGATTTGGCTCGCCAAGCAAGGGCCTGAAGCTTATTCCTTCGAGATTGCCGGGGGCTTTCAAACCACAGAGATCGGCAAGAGTCGGGTAGATGTCAACCATCTCTACAAGCTCATTACACGCGACATTTATTTGACTCTCACCTTCAGCTACAGCTATCATCGGTATCCTGGCCGAGTCTTCAAAGAGAACGTTCTTGTTCCACCAGTCATGTTCCCCCAACATATATCCATGGTCGCCGACGAACAGGACGACGGTGTCTTTCCAGAGGTCCTCGGCGTCGAGCGCGTCAATTACTTTACCGATCTGGGCGTCGGTAAATGTGGTGCAGGCGTAATATGCACGGAGAAATTGGCGTTTATCCTGTAATGAAAATTTGTCGAATTCCTGCTTCCATGCGCTTCCAATTACGTAAGGGTTTTCCGGTTCGCGGTTATCCGGCACGACCGGCGGCATGAGGCTCTGGAGCGGATACATGTCGAAGTATTTTTTAGGTGCGTCGAACGGGTCGTGCGGTTTATGGAAACCGGTTATAATAAAGAATGGTTTTTTACGGTTCTTGTCCTTCAACAGCTCGACGGTTTTATCGGCCAACCTGCCGTCGGGCTGATCGCTGTCGTCGCCTTCGGCGGCGAGCCAACTGCACCATCTCACTTTTCCATCGGTCATATTCCTTCTTTCGCCAAGCTTTCCTTTTTCCGTCGGCCCAAAATCAAGCTGCTGCGACCAGATATTCGGGTTTATACTTTTGGCTTTGCCGTGGAAAACCTTTCCAAGTCCTGTTGTTTCATAACCGTTTTTCTTGAAAAGCCCGGGCAGAGTCGTCTGGTATCCGACATATTCATCGAACTTTTGCACGTTGTCGAGTATCTTTGTTGTGTCGGGCCTTAATCCCGACAGCAGCGACGACCTGCTCGGATTGCACACAGGGTACTGGCAGTATGCCCGGTTAAATATGACTCCTTTTTGAGCGAGCCTGTCAATGTTGGGTGTCTTAACCAGGGGATTGCCATAGCAGCCCATTATATTTTTCAGGTCTTCGACGATAATGAAAAGGACATTTTTTTTCCCGATGCTTTTTCCAGGAGCGCCTGACGCAGCAGGGGACAGGCCAAGCGGTGAAAGGGCGGCAAAGGCGCCTCCGAGAGAATATTTTAGAAAGTTTCTTCTGTTAGTGCCCATTGTGATTTCCTTAATTTGCGATTTTCCATATAACATTTTATATCCTTGCTCAGCTATCCCGATGCATCGGGACCGGGCTTCTTTTCTAATAGAATATCAAATACATCTCGAAGATGCAAGTCTATATGGTCCCGCCATTGCCGGTTCATAAACTTCGGATCGTCGGGCGCCAAAGGGCCGCCCTTTCCCGCGTCGAACACCAACTCGCCGGCGACACCCTGCTGTTTCATCGCCCTCCTTTTGCCCGGCCAACAAGGTGTCCATTCCGACACCGTCTGAGACTGTTGCAGATTTTCTCGTCTTTGTCGTTGATAATCCACTGTTTGCTGGTATCCTGTGGGACAGCGTTAAAAGCAGCCTGTCCAACGGAAGCGAACATGCAGACCAAACAGCAGATAGCAAAGTTGCTCGCCTCGGCGGGCGTCTCGCCCAATAAGCGGCTCGGCCAGCATTTCCTGATCGACCTGAACCTGATGCAACTGCTGCTTGACAGCGCCCATATCCACGCCGGCGATGTCGTGCTGGAAGTCGGCTGCGGCACGGGCTCCTTCACCGAGGCGCTGAGCAAAGTCGCCGGCTTCGTCGTCGCCGTCGAATACGATCCCGCACTGGCGCGCATCGCGGCGCAACAACTCGACGAGGCATACAATGTCCAGGTCATCGGCGCCGACGTGCTCCAGAGCAAGAACCGGCTCAATGATGAAGTGGTCGGCGCACTGCGGCAGGCGGTCGCCGACTATGGCGGGAAAATGCTCCTCGTCGCCAATCTGCCTTACGGCGTCGGTTCGCCGCTGATGGTCGATCTCATTGCCGGCGGCGCCGGCGATGTCGTCTGCGACGCCATGTACGTAACCGTGCAGAAGGAAGTCGCCGACCGCCTGGTCGCCGCCCCCGGCAACAAAGACTACGGGATACTCAGCATCCTCATGGCCGCCACCGGCAAGGCCCAAATCATCCGTAAGCTCAAGCCAGGCGTGTTCTGGCCGCGACCCCAGGTGGATTCGGCAATGGTCGCTTATCAGCGGCAGAAAACCAAAGTCAAACAGATCAAAGATATTGCAATGCTCAAGGAAGTCGCCGGCCTTCTTATGGGCCATCGAAGAAAAATGCTCAAGGCGTGTGTAAAGTTTGCTGACGGCGGACTCGCCGAGGTGCATCACTGGGGCGATATCTTCGACCGGGCCTTCGTCGATCCGCATCACCGGCCCGAACAACTCTCGGCGGAAAACTACATCTCCATCGCAAACCTCTGCCACGAAGCCCTCAACCCACAATAGCCTTTCTGGTTGGTCAAGTTCAATACGCCGCCTCCACCGGGACTCAAAGCTCGGCGGATTTGTGGCGGTGGGCGTGGCATTCGATATTGACGGCGACGGGCAGTGAGGCGATGTGGCACGGCGCCGTCTCGATCTTCACCGCAAGCGCCGTAGTGTCGCCGCCCAATCCCTGCGGACCCAGATTCAGCGCGTTGATTTGACTCAGCAATTGCGATTCCAACTCCGCATAGAACTCGTCCGGGTTCGAGTCGGTCATCTCTCGAAGCAAAGCCTTCTTGCTCAGCAGGCAGGACTGCTCGAAATTGCC
>QNBS01000094.1 GCA_003644175.1 Planctomycetota bacterium
AACGTTCATTGATAAACTCAATTCGCTTTCACACGGCGCAATGTATTACTTCAGGGCCTATGCCGAAAACTCGGGCGGCGGCGACTGGGCGGATTCCACCGCCTCGTTTGCCACTGAGGCTCTAATCGCTCCTACTGTTATAGTTTCATCGGCGACTGATATTACTGCCTCTACCGCAACGCTCCACGGAGAAGTAACCGATATAGGCGCCGATAACCCCTCGGTTGCCTTCTACTATGGCGATGACGATGCCGGGGAGGTTGCCGGTAATTGGGACTATTCGGTAAGTATGGGTGTGGAAAACTCGACCTTCAGCACGGACATCGTTGGCCTTGCAGAAGGAACGACTTACTACTACCGTGCTTTTGCCGAGAGTTCAGCCGGTTCGGATTGGTCGGATGTTGCCGGCTTTGCAACTTTGACAGATGGCGCATGGATATTTGATGTCGCAGGAAGCGGAACCGGCGCTTCGTTTACCCCGGACGGTTCGCAGACCGAAAGATTCGATCTCAGACCAAGCAGCAGTACTGTTGCAGGCTCAACCAGAGCAGTGCCGACGGCCGGGACGGTAACAAACGGCTGGACAGCCGGCAACGACCATCGCATGTGCCTGTCAATGGCGGCATTCGCACCAGTTGATCCGTAACCTCCGCAACATCCAACCCTTGTTAACGCAGCCGCTGCGAACATCGCCTTTTCTCAATGAATTCATGTCTCCATTTTGTCTCCACATCCAGAAACTTTCAGCAAAAACACAAAAAACACCTGCATTTTTGAGCAAAGAATCAACTTTTCCAAACAACTTTGCACGAATCAGGCCTTTTTCTGCCGGTAATAAGGAGATGGCGGCAAAAAAAATCCGGCAAAATACAGATTTAGGTTGAAATTTGATTGTTAGATGGTATAATCCCTAATGGCCATATTATTATCGGACTGCTGGCGGGACACAAAAACCCTTGTGGACAGGTTTTGAGTTGTTCTATGTATTGGTCTCAGAAGAGATTGAGGTAAGGCGATAAAGGTGGAGAAGGGTTTTGATATGCGGCGGGATGGATGTCCGCAAACAAATGCTGAAAAAGGCGATGTGTTCACGCAGTTTGTAGGGCAATCAGGTGCTTTTCAGTCGATTTTAGAAGCCATGAATACGGTTGCTTCGCGCAAAAGTTCTGTCGTAATTATAGGGGAAACAGGGACAGGCAAGGAAATGGTTGCGCGTCAGATTCACGCCAGAAGTTGTCGAGCCCAAAAGAGATTTGTACCGGTTGACTGTACCGCTCTGAGCAGCAATATTCTTGAGAGCCAGCTTTTCGGCCACATGAAGGGTTCATTTACGGGTGCTGTCATGGACACCGTTGGATTTTTCAGGGCCGCTGATGGTGGTACAATCTTTCTTGATGAAATAGGAGATCTTGACTTTGATTTACAGGCAAAATTACTGAGAGTCCTGCAGGAGTCATCTGTAACGCCTGTCGGGTCCACACAATCGTATCCTATCGATGTTCGTGTCATCTGTGCGACGAATCGCGATTTGAAACAAATGATTCGTGAAGGTGCATTTCGTCCTGATTTGTATTTCAGGCTCAATATCGTTACATTAGATGTCCCTCCGCTCAGAGACAGAAGTGAAGATGTTCTGCTTTTGGCCAATTATTTCCTCGAAAAGCAGGCAGCTCTTTACGATGAGCCGGTAAAGGAGTTGTCGCAGGAAGCCGAGCAGATTCTAAAGAATTATAACTGGCCGGGCAATATTCGTGAGCTTGCCAATGTGATAGAACATGCCCACATCACTTCTCGTGCAAAAACAATTGAGGTTTCATCACTTCCTTCTGATATATTAACCGGCGATATTGCCGTTGCGATGCAGCAGGAAGACATTCTTTCTTTCAAGCAACTCCAGAAACAACTTATTATCCGGGCGATGCAAAAGACAAATGGTCGAAAGATGGCCACTGCCAGGTTGCTTGAAATTGACCATCGAAAACTTGACCGCCTTATTGAACAGTACAATCTTAAGTCCGCCTGGAAGCAATCGGCGACTTAAGCTTGCCTGTGCATTAACCGGACGAATCATCTTTTCTCCAGTGTGCACTCCCTTTAGCGAGTTACTGTTTGGTAACTTTTGTTACAATACGGCAACTCCGCTTTAATCCATTTAGTTTCAATAAGTTATCTCTGTATCCACCGATATTCCGTTACATATCTGTAACAAGCCGGCCGGCGCCTGCGCTTTCTTGTTCTCAAAAAATCATTCTGTAAATCCCGCCTGTTCCGTAAGTTAACGTGTTTTTTGAAAAAGGCTCTCATCTTTGGCACGGCCCTTGCGATAGTTGTATTGGTGTTGACAGCGTCAAGAAGAAACGCATTTGAAACGAAAGCATCAGAAAGGAAATAAGCATGAGTAGAGTCGGCAAAAAGATTTTGGTAGTAGGCATTGCTGATAAAGGCAATGCCTTAAAAGAGTTGCCACTTCAAATTTTGGCGTTAAATGTCGGTTCGCAGGCAATACGCTGCCTGAGGGAAGAAAGGATAGATACGATAGTAAGCCACTGGGAACTCATCGATATGCCTGATGGCGAGTTTCTGAAAAAAGTAACGGAGGCGAAACCCTCTATGCCGACGATAGCATTCATAATACCGGGCGATATAGAGCAGGAATTGGCCGCGCGACAGATTGGTGTTGACTGTGTTTTAAGTGAAGACATAGACGACGACTACTTCAGAGAAGCGGTGTGTCAGCTTCTGGGCATCCCGGCAGTGTCGTCTATGCAAATAACAGATGGTTGTAGAAGTTAGATTAAAAAGTGGATAACGAAAACTAAATATGTCATCACCTCCCTCCGCCGGGTTTGGTCGGCCCCATCAATTCAATCCGGAGTAGAGGTAATATTTTATAGCAAGTCAAGTTAGTAAGTGCGCGCCGGCTGATGTTTCGCAGTTTTAGCGCAGCCGCAAAATAGATAACCTGTATGGCAGGGTGCTTAAAGCCATGTATTGGTGGGTAACAGAATCGGGTTGGTCAGTGATAAAATTCTGTTTTATGGGCTTTATGGGCGAATCGCTCAAGAGAGAAGGGTGTTATGAAAAAATTTACATTACTGGTTGCGGCGATAGTTTTGTTGCAGAGTGAGGCTTCTCTTCAAGTCGGTATAGTCGGCGCCGGTCCGCTGGTTGACGGCAAGTTCGACCTGTCCGAGGGATATACAGACGGCTTCCGGTTGGATCTGGCCGTAGTATCCGGCAGGAATAGCACCGTAACCGCCGATGACGGCCGGTTGTGGCTCTATCAGGACCTCGATGACAATCTCTATGTCAACCTGACACTGCCGCTGACGCTGGTCGACAACACATACGGCAGGAATTCGGTCGGCTGGGGCAAGGGCGTTGCGCCGAGCGGCAAGAACCACAATTTCAAAGACCTCAAGGACTCTGACGATGCGCAGTTTAGGTTCTACAACGGCGACGGCGACCTGGTGCTGGACTTTGTGCTGGACTACTTAACTTCCAGCGACAGCACGAGTAGCGGCTACGCCGCGGGTGTGGACGTAGGCCAGGATAGTAAAGGCCATAAGGGTAAGAGAGGCCGTAAGGGTGAGAGCGAGTTCGGCGTCGGCTCAGTCGAGGATATTCTCGAAGTGGGCACGAGCCTGGACTACAACTTTAACACACTGGGCCATGTGCTGACCGAGGATTCGCCCGCAACCGATGAAGACTACGTTGAAAACTCCGAGTATGCAGGGTGGCTCTTTGAGGTTTCATACGAGTTTAAGATTGACGGAGACGTTTTCGGCGACAAGGGCTTCGGCGACATCAGGATACCTTTGATACACGTTTCGCCGAACAAGATTGCCAGAAACAAGGTGTTTAATTACGACAGAGAGCCAACTCCTGAACCGTCAACAATCTGTCTGCTTGGCATTGGTGCTTTGAGTTTTATTCGTAGAAAAGTAAAGATGCCTATGAAATGCGGCTTTCGATTTCTTTGAGTACCTTGATCGATTCTTCGGCGATTTTTTTGCCGCCTGGTGTGAAGTCGAACACTTCTAATGAGACCCATTTGTTGTAGCCTAAGTCCTTGAGGGTCTGGAAGGCCTTTACGTATTTTGTTGCCGCGTCGCCTGTGCCCAGGTATTTCCCGTTCATTTCCTGGACGTGTACGTGCTGGATGAACTTGAAGTACTTTGTAATGATCGCTTCGAAACTCAGAGTCTCATCGACGGTGTTATGGAAGTCGAACATCGTCTGGATCGCAGGGTGATCGATCTTATCGACGATCTCCATGGCTTCTGCGGTGGTGTTGACGACGTCGGTCTGGCTCTTGTCCAACGGCTCGATGAGCACCTGTACGCCGCGTTGCTGTGCATGGTCTGCGACGGCGGCAAGGCCGTCGGCAAAATGCTTCTTGGCCTCGTCGATCGATATGTCGAGGGTATTTCGCTGTTTGGGCGAACCGAAGATCATCGCCTTTCCGCCGAGGTCGCCGCAGAAATCGATGAGTTCGTTAAGGTAGCCCACCGATTTGGCGCGAAGGGCGTCGTCAGGAGTGGTAAAATGCAGTCCCCTGGGCGGTGGCGCCAGCAGCCAGTGGAGTCCTGCACATGTAAGGCCGTTGTCGGTCATGGCCTTGACCATCTCCTTCCGCTGCGCCTGGCTGATCTCGCCGACGCCCTTCTTGACGAGCGTAAACGGGGCAATCTCAATGCCCGTGTAGCCGGCGTCGCCGACGATTTTGCACTGCTCGGCGAAGGGCAGATCCATCATGCTCTCATTGCACATCGCATAGTCGAATCCCGGCCATTTGCCCTCTACCTGTTTTGGGGCTTTTCGACAACTCATCGTTAATCCTCCAATCGCGCCAACCGCCAATACGCCTCCGGAGGCCTTCAGAAATGATCTTCTGCTGTGTTTTGACATTACTGCTCCTTTCGTCTTAAGAAACATCGAACCGGCAAATCAACTACTAACAAGACTTTTCCAAAAACACGTCGAATCGCAATTTTGCAAAAGTCTTGTACTAACTTTAGGCTAAAATCCATCAAAACGCAAGCAGGCATTTCTGTATTTTTGCCCAAAATTCCTTATAATAGTCCGGTCAAACGAACCCTGGGCATAAAGTCGGGCTTCTACGCTATGATCAGACTTGGAAATATAGAACTTGACGCGCCTTTTTATCAGGCGCCGCTTTCGGGTTATACTGAACGGCCGATGCGTATTCTCGCCCGGAGGTTCGGGGCGCCTCTTACGTTTACCGGCGTGCTCCTGGATAAGATCGCTCTTCATCAAAAGGCGATACGGAAGCTCATGTTCCTGCCGGGCGAGGACGAGCACCCGGTGGGGGCACAGATCTTAGGCGCCGACCCCGCCACGATGGCCAAAGCGGCGGCGGTATTTGAAAGAATCGGCTTCGATATGATCGACCTTAATTTTGCATGTCCCGCCCCCAAGGTGCTGCGAAGGAAGCGCGGCGGGTATCACCTCAAACAACCGCACGTGGTGATCGAAATCATCGATCGCGTTCGTGATGCGGTGAGTTGTCCGATAGGGATGAAACTGCGGATGAGTTTTGACGGCGACGAATACTCGCAGGAGGATTTCCGGCACATCTGCGAGCATGCCCACCGCCGGGGCGTTGACATGCTGACCATACATGGGCGAATGGTTACGGCGAAATATCGCGGCAGGGCGGACTGGGGGATTGTCGCAGAGATCAAGCATGCGTATCCTGAGATGACGGTATTTGGAAGCGGCGATCTGATGGACGCCGAGACGATTTGCCGGCGTATTGAGACGTCGGGCGCCGACGGTGTTGCGATCGCACGCGGGGCTATCGGCAACCCGTGGATATTCGCCGAAGCTCGTGCGCTGCTGGAGGGCGGGGAAAAACCGCCCGCTCCCACGCTCCAGGAGCAGGGTTCGGTGATGTTGGAGCATTTTGAAATGATTCGGCTGCATCGGCCCGAAAGAAAGGCCGTCGCCTTTTTTCGCAAGTTCGTCGCCGGCTACTGCAAACGCCACCCCAAACGCAAAAAAGCTCAAATGGAGATTATCGCCGCCAAAACGCAAGACCGGCTCATCGAGGCCGTCCGACGCTGGTACGACCTCGGCGGGTCTTGAAGTATTTGTCTCGTCAAAAATAGCGACAGGCCGAGAGGACATGCCCCTCGGCCTGCTTTATGCGTCTCAATTTCTCCCGCTCAGGCGCCCTGCGCAGTTCTGCCGGCCCTACAGACGCTTCGGCTTGTACTGCGCCTCCGGCCGACAATCAGCCATGATGCTCCGCCGTGGCCGCTTTCCTTCTGTAGAACAGGAAGAAAATTATGCTCATCGCTATCAGCCCAACGAGCCCATTTTCACCCAGACCGTCGATTAGTGTCGTGAGATTCGCGACAACCCCTCCAAAGAAGGGAACTGTCCCGCCGAAGAGAATCTCCACCGCGATCGCAACGGCGATCAAAAGCAAGAGAATCTCAGTAATCTCACCCAGCCATTTCTTGATTTCCGCCAAAAACTGCATACTTGAATCTCCTACAAAAAATATTACAGACCATGATACTACACATAACCTGTGCCTATTTCGGCTCATACTCGCCAATTCCTTTAATGTTTATATCTCGCAAGCCAAATGGTGCAATTAAGCGATTCGTTTGAATTAAACGATCGAAAAGGCGAAAACAATACCCTATCAGTACTAAAACCGCCCAAACGCTCGTTTTTGTCAAAATGCGGAAACTTTCAACATTTGTGTTAAAATAGGCAATTTGCAGTTGATTTTTACGTCAGGAAACGCTACAATGACACTATGCTTTTGCACATCCTGCATTTTCTCCTACGGATAGGAATTATCATGACTTTTTCAATTTTTGTCTGGAGGCGCATCAACCCTCGAACACAGGTCGCGCGAATACTCAGGGCCGCCTTACTCGCAGCAGGCTTACTGGTAATGCTCGCCATCTTGAGAGTTACAGGCAGTTGACTATTGCCGCCTGCTCCAATGATTAGATTGCGCCGGACCCCACTTTTATGCACAAAAAAAAGCCCTGTTGTCGTCATCCGGCAACGGGCTGAAATAGTGGGCGGTACAGGACTTGAACCTGTGGCCTCCTGCGTGTCGAGCAGGCGCTCTAGCCAACTGAGCTAACCGCCCTAATGCCTTTTATAATAAGGCTTTAGGTCGAATAATGCTTTTCCGAAAATGATGCTCACTGCAAATTTCCCCTGATTTTACGTTCCACAGGACAGTATTGCAAGAAGATTATGGGCAAATCCTGCTGTTTCGGCGGCAACAAAGAGCCAATTTATTTGGAGAGCAGTTTTTTCAGCAGTGCTCGCTGGAAGTGCAGTCGGTTTTCGGCCTGGTCGAAGATTATTGAGTTTGGCGCTTCTGCGACTTCGTCTGTTATTTCCTGGCCTCTGTATGCGGGCAGACAGTGCATGATTTTTACGCTGTCGGGCGCCTTGCTCAACAGTTGGGCGTTTACCTGGAAGCCGGCGAAGTCTTTGATTCGCTTTGCCTTTTCGTCTTCCTGGCCCATGCTCGTCCATGTGTCGGTGTAGACGATATCTGCGTCTTTGACGGCGGCGACGGGGTCGCTCGTTTGCAGGGCGGTCTCCGGGGCTATGTTGTTGACCCGGCCGATCGAATCGGCGTCGAGTTCGTAGCCGGCCGGCGAGGCGCAGACAAACTTCATGCCGAGCCTGGCGCAGGCGAATGCCAATGAGCGGGCGACATTATTGCCGTCCCCTACATAAGCTATCTTTATGCCTTCGAGTCGGCCGCAATGCTCATTTATCGTAAGGACATCCGCCATCGCCTGGCAGGGATGCGACCAGTCGCTGAGCGCATTGATCACCGGAACCGTTGCGAATCTGGTAAACTCAATGATTGTATCGTGAGAAAACGTCCGGGCCATGATGCCGTGGACATATCTGCTGAGCACCCTTGCCATATCCTTCGCCGGCTCGCGTTTGCCTATGATGCCGATGTCTTCGGGCTTGAGGTATAGGG
>QNBS01000095.1 GCA_003644175.1 Planctomycetota bacterium
ATTTCAATGTGCAGTTGGATTGAACTGCGCGTTCCAATAGATAAATACAAAGACAAGCAAGAGTTGTCTGGCGTTGTCGGCCTTTATGTTCAGGTGGACGGCCATGAGGCGCTGGATGTGGTCGTAATTCAGCATGTCGGCGGTGTAGCAGCTTCGATCCGTGATGTATTGTCTGATCAGTTCGCTTTTTCTTATCCACGCCGAGATCGGCACGGTAAAGCCTCTTTTTTTTCGATGGACGATTGCGGCGGGCAGGTAATTTGAGGCGATCTTTTTCAGCAGCCACTTTGTGCGGAAGTACCTGATCCTGTACCTGGCCGGCAGGCTCAGGACCATGGCGACAAGCCGGTGGTCAAGGAACGGCACGCGGACCTCCAGCGAATTGAGCATGGAGGCGAGGTCAACTTTTTTGAGGATATCTTCGGCAAGGTAGTTATGAATGTCATTCAACTGGACCGACAGCAAACTTGCGCCTGCGGGCGTATCGACGAGGCAGTCGGCCCCGACGAAATGCTCGCTCAGCAACTGTCTCCTCCGGGTATCCGCAAACGTGCTCATCCAGTCCAGATGGCGGCGATTGACATCGGCGCCGAAACCGTCGACGAACTTTCTTATCTTGAATGCGGCGGCAAGTTTCTTTTCCGACGGGGGCAGGAGTTTGACGAGGGGCTTTGCAAACGCCACGACGGCGCCGGGGATAAACCGTGCGATATTCCATGCCTGGTAGCTGTCATAACCGCCGAACACTTCATCGCCGGCGTCACCGGAAAGGGAGACCGTGACGCTCTGGCGGGTCATCTTCGACAGCAGGTACGTCGGCAGCACGGACGCATCGCCGAAGGGTTCGTCCATCCGGCCGACGACATGCTCAATCAGGTTCTCGTCGATGTCAATGTACTCGACACGGTGGTCGGTTTCGATATGCTGCGAGACTTGTCGAGAGTGCCTGACCTCGTCGTAGGAGCGGTCGGTAAAGCCGATTGAGAAGGTTTTGAAATCTTTCCTGCCGCGTGCAATGACGGCCGATATGAGCGACGAATCAACGCCCCCGGAAAGGAAGGCGCCAACGGGCACATCGGCGACGAGACGGCTTTCGACGGCGTCGGTGAGAGTGCCGGCGACCAGTTGGAGTCTTTCGGCAAGAGGCGTTTGGGCGGCCCGGGCGATGTGCGCTTCCAGATCGTAGTACTGTGTTTTAGTGATGCACTTTCGATCCAGGTCGAAGAGAAGATTCTCCGCCGGTTTTAGCTTAAAGCAGTTTTCAAATACGGTCCGCTCGCCGCCGATATATTTCTGGTAGAAGAACGAATTGAGCCCCGTCTTGTCGATGTTAAGCGACAGATCGTGTTGTCGAATGGCCTTGAGTTCGGAGGCAAAGACAAATCGCCCGCCGTCGAAATAGTAGTACAAAGGCTTGATTCCGAAGCGGTCCCGCGAAAGGAAAAGGGTGCGTTTATCCTTGTCATAAATGCAAAAAGCCCACATGCCGTTGAATTTCTCGACACACCCGGCCCCCCACAAGTGATAGCTCAACAACACCACTTCCGTATCCGTGTCGGAGACAAACGCGTAGCCTTTGGATTCGAGTTGCTCTCTGAGTTGTTTGAAGTTATAGACCTCGCCGTTATAGGTAATGACAAGGTTTTCGAATCGCATTGGCTGGCGGCCCCTGGCGGAGGTGTCAATGATCGACAGCCTCCGATGCCCCAGGGAAACTCTATCGTCGACACAGCGGCCCTCATCGTCAGGCCCTCTGTGCGCAAGACAACCCGTCATCTTCTCAATGACGTCCCGATCTTTCCAGTTAAAACCGGCAATGCCGCACATGCTTTCCTGCCCTTCATACCACCACTGCCGCCGAGTGCGCTAACGATCGTGCAGCACCCTGCGATAACACTTGCGATACTCGTCGGCAACATGTCGCCAACTGAATATCTCAGCCCGTTTTCTCGCTGCAACACACATCCGCTCATACATCCGGCGATCGTCGAGGAGCCGCCTCACTGCCCGGGCTATCGACTCAGGCGTGGAATCTTCGAGCACAATCCCGTTATCGGTTATCAACTCTTCGACGCCCTGACATCGCGTCGTTACTATGGGCAGCCCCGAAGCCATCGCCTCCAGCATCGCGTTGCTCATACCCTCGCGCGTGCTGCTCATGACAAAAATGTGGCTGTTTCGATATAATTGCCCAATATCTTCGGGTTCGACCCGCCCCACGAAGTTTACTCGATCCGTCAACCGCAGTCGCCGGGCAAGGTTGTTTAGAGAATACATCAGTGCTCCGTCGCCGGCAATACTCAGTTGAACGTCAAAACCCTGTTCGTTCAGAAGCCCGACTGAACGTATAAGAAGGTCGATGTGTTTTGTGGCGCTGAGCCTGGAGACCGTCAAGAGTCCAAAAGGCGAGGCGAGTTTCTTCTCCGGATCGGGATAGAATCGCTCTGCGTCCACCCCGTTGCAGATTACGTCGACAGGCAGTTGGCCCATAAACTCCGCCGCCGCCGCCGCAAGGCCTTTGCTGTTGGCGACCAGGACAGAAGCTGATTTCCATATCCGGCGGAAAAGCGGCGCAAGCAGCGTATAGTCGACCCCCAGCCGGCTGTTATGCCCGGGCACATCGGAGCCGCGAAGCGAGATTATATACGGCATCTCGGAAGCATGGCGGTAACACAACCAGCCTGTCGGAAAGGCAAAGAATCCGTGAGCCAGGTCATACCTGCCCCGCCGAACGAGCCTGCGATAGTGAGAGCCTGCCTTGATGAGCCATTCCAGCACTTCGGTACGTCGCCAGAAATGAAGGTTTTTCTTTTTGACTCCGACCTTGTGGATCGTGATATTGGGTGCGAACTGTTCAACGACAAGGCCTCGCTGCGGCGCCGACGTTACCAGGTCGATGGTTATATCGTCGCGACCGGCAAATTCCCTGAGGAGGTTGAGATTTGCCTGCCCGGCCCCGCCGCCGACAGGAGGAAACTCGTAATTGCTCATTAGAAGTCGCATTGTGGTGTTATCCTCACAGGCTTAATCCGTTTTGCCGGCCTTTCTTACAAACACAACGTGCTTGCCGAAATCCCTGCCGACAACGGAATAATTGCTCATCACATATCGCCTGAAAGGCGCCATGGCTTTGTAACGCTCAACTTCATCAGGACCCGAGCGTTCGAGCAGAACTTTTGAATAGAAGGCGTCATACTGAGCGATGGTCTTTTCGTCCCAGGGCAGGAAAGTGTCCTTCTTCAGTTGGGGCCACAGCTCCAGAGGCAGGGTCTTTCCCCACGGGAAATGCTGCTTTCGCGTATCCACGATAAACCTGGGCGGCTCCTCTTGGAAACAATTGAGTAATTGCTCGACTTTCCGCCTAAGCGCCGCCGGCGACTTTACGTGCATTTCGCTTTCAAACGCCTGCGGCGACGGGCTCAATCGCCGGGCGCGGACGTAAATACCGGGAACCCATCCCCATACATATATCTTGTCGTCGGGGGTGCTGTTGGCCCGGATGTAGTCTCCTGCCCTTTCCCATGGACCGATTCGTCCTCTCCGGCGTTGGGCCACTGCCTCAAGCGATTGGGCAAAGCCTCGCATTCGCGGAGGATAGCCCGGCATGTCTTCATACAGAATGCCCGTGTCCGGACTCCTTGCCAGCCCAATAAAAATCGGCGACGACATTATGATCATAAGCAAAATGCCGATGCCGCCGGCGAGTATCCAGCCCCCTTTGTGCACTGCCCGGGCAAGTCTGCGGCTGTAAAGCCAGAGGAGATATCCTCCCAACATGGCGGCCGAGGCATTGAGCGGCAGATAGTACTGCTCGTATGAACGCGGGCTGATCCACACAAAGGCCATATCGAGAAGCCACCACACTCCGAGAAGGAGCACAAACCGCTCGACCGGTTCAGCGGCCTTGCCGCGGCCGGATAACAACCGCATAACCAGCCTGGCGAATCCGGCAAGGACAGCTCCTGCCGCAAGAAGCACGGGAACTTTGAGAACTCCGTAATACCGCATCACCTTGGCGGCTTGTTCGGCGGCGCCGTAAATTGCCTTGCTGCCGCCGATATAGCCTTTTTGCATCGTGATTAATTTTAGCCGTGCAATCTCAAAAAGTTCTTTCGCTTTCAGAAAAAGTTTTACGAACGGAATATCTTTCAGATAAGAAACCACCTCGCCTGCAATATAACCCTCGGCAAGGAGGATACGTAAAATCGAGTATATCAACGTGGCGACGATTACCGACAGTCCGGCAATCCATATCCATGGTCGAACCTTCCTCAGCCGGCGCCACAGACGGCATCGCAGGCAGACGATGATGACAAGAGATACCGCCACGACGATTGCTGCCGGAGGCCCGACAATTTCGGCCGCCCTAAACGGGAAAGTCCTGAAGAAAGCGGCAAGCTGTCCCTGCCAGAGGTATAAAAGCCCGATGGGGCAAAGGCCGAGCACAGCCCCTCCCGTGAGCAATGCAAAGTCAACAAAACATTGCCGCCATGTACGGCGCCTGAGCATCGGTTGAACCGGCGCAAATACGGCAATGGCGATGATGACCGAGGCGCCGGTTGCCTTGAAATAACATGTGTTTACCGCCGCGGCGCCGGCAAGCACAGCAAGCCGGCATTTTCCGCCTGACTGATAGAGGATGAAACAGCAGGCCGCCGCGACCATGAAAGCAATCATGTACTGCTCTTTGACATTGCCGACCTTGGCGATGACCGGCGCCGACAGATAGATCGAAGCGACGGTCGCCGACACAATCGCGGCAAGGGCGCCGAAGATTTTTCTGACGGTATAGAACAGCAGCACCAGCGCGCCCGCCTGCAGGAGAGCCTGAATCATTTTCGGGCCCGTCTCGTTGAAGCCGAAGAGCTTAACACCGATAATATTCACCAGCAGTGTTCCGGGCTGGGCCGAAGTCTGTTCATCCACCCCCAGTTTTGCACCGCTCAATATGTGCTGAGCCGAATAGACGTTGGCCGGGCTGTCGTAAGGGCCCGGTCGGTTAAACTCTATGTATTTACCCAAAGCAAAAGGCGCACCCGCCAGCAGCAGGGCGGCAACAACAGGCACAAACATGCGTATCTGTTCAGGCTTGAGCCTGCCCTTTCGCAACTCGGGCGGTTTGGGCTTGCTTCTTTTTGTCTCAGGCTTGCGGTGTCTTCTGCGACTCATACTTTACGACCGGGCGACTCCAGAATTTCTTCTATAATATAGATCTCGCGGTCCTGCGATTCATGATATGTCCTGACGAGTATCTCAGCCAGCAGCCCCATCAGAATGAACTGAATAGCAGTCATAAACAACATCATACTTAGCACCAGAAGCGGGTTTCGGTTCATCGCCAAATGCTCAGGAGCGAGAAATTTGTAATAAAACACGGCAAATCCGGACAGGAACGAACCTAACATGCTGATTCCACCTAATCCACCGAAGACATAAATTGGCTTTGTCGAAAACGAAGCCAGGAATTTTATCGTGATCAGATCGAGGATAACTTTGAATATACGGTTCAGGCCGTATTTTGTTTTTCCGGCGGATCTCGGACGATGGTTTACGACGATCTCTGTAACTTTTTCGCCTCCCCAGCTTGCCAGCGCCGGGATAAACCTGTGCATTTCCCCGTAAAGACGTATGCACTTGAGCGACTCGGCGCGGTATGCCTTGAGCGTACAGCCGAAGTCGTGCAGTTTGACGCCGGTAATCCTGGCGATGACCCAGTTTGCGATTCGCGACGGAAAAGTGCGGGTTAAGGTGTTGTCATGCCTTTTCCTGCGCCACCCGCTGACGATGTCGAAGCCTGTCTCGAGCCTGGCCACCAGCCTCGGTATGTCCGCCGGGTCGTTTTGGCCGTCGGCGTCGAGAGGGACAATGATTCTGCCCCTGGCGTGTCTGAAACCGGCGCTCAGTGCTGCTGTCTGCCCGAAATTCCTGCGAAGTTTGATGATGCGAACCCTGGCGTCATTTTGCTGTATATCAATTAGTATGTTCAGGCTCTCATCGGTGCTCCCGTCGTCGACAAAGAGTATTTCGCAGTTTCCGGACCGTGATATGGCGCTGACAACCTCCTCGTAGAGGGCTCTAAGGCTGTCGGCTTCGTTTAAGACGGGAATAACAATCGACAATTCAACTGCACTATTATCGGTCATAAGATGCTCCTGAACACGTTTGGGACCCAAGCGGTATTATTGTAGTCCTAACTGTTGTCTGTGTAAAGGTATAAGTCATTTGGGCCGAAAAGACTGTTGATTCATTATGTTGCTTCTGTTATATTAAGCTATTAGATGTATCGGTAGATTATCGCCTTAATTGTTTGCCGAACTTACTAAAGAGAGGGAAAAAAATGAAAACAAAGCATGCTGTCCTTGTAATCGCGGCCACAGTGCTGGGACTGACACTACAATCCGGATGTGGGGGGTCGCGAAAAAAAGAACCGCCGTCCGTCGGCATCCAGGATTCGACACAGCAGTCCGGGACTGTCAAACAGGGCGCCGCGTCCGTCCGGGAACAAAAAAGCGTTCCAAAAATAGAAGTCGCAAATCCCGTTTTTGACTTCGGCGTTGTCGGGCCCAACAAGCCGATTTCCTGCGAGTTCACGTTTAAGAATGTGGGCACGGAGACGCTGGTGATCAGCAAGATCCTCTCGACGTGCCGGTGTACTGTGCCGGAGCTTAAGAAGAAGAACTACGCACCGGGCGAATCGGGCACCGTCAAAGTTACTTATCGCTCGTCGCCGACCCCCAAATCGGTGCAAAAACATCTCCGCATCCTCAGTAATGACAAGACAAATCCCCGTTTTGAACTGACAATCAAGGGGCGGGTCGAGTTGAAGGTGGCAGTTGAGCCGAAGAATCACCGCCTTTCACTTTTCCTTAATCGGGAAAATGGCGGCGCCGTCCCGATAACCCTGACGAGCAAGGACAAGAAACCGTTTGCCGTCAGGAGCTTCACTTCCACGGGGAATGCCATAACGGTCGATCTGGACCCGAAGGCTGAGAAGCTTGTCCATGTGCTCAAGCTGAAAGTGGATGTCGACAAACTCAAGACAAGGCTCAAAGGCACGATTAATATCGGACTATCCCATCCGGAAACCAAACGGATAACTTTATCGTACTCTACCCTTCCGCTCTATACGGTTTCGCCTCCTCGCATTATTCTGCAAAACGCCCGGCCCGGCAAGGTGGTTAAACGCAACGTCTGGGTCAAGAGCAATTATCAGGGTAAAGTTGAGATCGAGTCGATCACCTCGGCAAAAGGTTTCATGAAGGGTGTCGAGTGTGAAGAATCAAGGGGGGACCGTGTCAAACTTGACGTGGAGATCACACCGCCGCCTCAGGAGGGCAAAAGCCGGCGTTATCTGACCGACAAGCTGACAATAAAGCTGAAGGACGGGCAGGAGCTCTTCGTCTCATGCAGTGGCTGGTACGCCAGAACGTCTTTGCGATGAACAGAATTGTAAGGGGGCAAAAGTAATGACATCGCGCACGAGACCACTCTTGCCGGTATTGCTGTGTGCCTTGATTGCGATTTGCGGATGTACACCCAAGTCAATAGATATTGGCTCGGGAGACGCTTCGTCGGCGAAGATTCCGTCGGGAAAGGACACGATAACGGTTTTTCTCACGGGTAACCTCCTGGGCACGTTGCAGCCCTGCGGCTGCTCGGCGGGGCAGTTGGGGGGCTTTGGCCGGAGGCGGGCGGTTCTGGAGACCGTTGCAGACGACAGAAAACTCGTTGTGGACACGGGCAACCTCCTCCAGGCTCAGACGCCTCAGGATATGCTGAAATTAGGCATTATCTTCCAGGCCCTTTCGATTCTCAACTATGACGTCGCCAACCTCAACGCCGACGAACTTTCGCTTGCGACGGAACTGGGTCTCGTCGCCGGCGGTGGTTTCAGGATAATCACCGCTGATGCGGACGGCGACGCTCAAAC
>QNBS01000096.1 GCA_003644175.1 Planctomycetota bacterium
ATTTAGCACAAGCCGCCTAAAGGCGGGTTTTTAGAGCAGACTCAGCGATGATTAACAGTGGAGCCATTCAATAAGCCCAAAAAAGGCCACAAGTCTTTATACGGAAAATGGCTTACAGTAAAAATCCCCTACTCGCGGGAATTTATCGCCCTAAGGGTGTTTTGCGGGTGTGTCGGGGCCCTGATACAAGGTTTTCTACAGAGCCCTGAGGAATCCTTTACAATGCTGGAAATCGTTGTTTTTTGGCTTGAACTGCGGATGAGAGGAGTCGAACCTCCACGGGGTTGCCCCCACAGGCACCTGAAGCCTGCGCGTCTGCCAATTCCGCCACATCCGCGGCAAAGGCGGTATAATATCGTATCGGTGGGAATGGTCAAGTGGTTTCTGTGTCTTTTTGGCAAGAAAAAGCCCGGGGCCGGTATTACTCTTTTGGAAGTCTTGTTCTTTGACAGAGGGCGACCATTTCGTCGAGTTCCTGTCTGATCTCTTCGAGTTGGCTTTCTTTGATGGACTTTTCGATGGATTTCGCCATCTCGGTGTAGATTGGAAATCCGGCAAATCCTCCAAGGCCTTTGAGGGCGTGAGCCTTGAATGCGAGTTCCTGGAGATTTTCCTCATCGAGGGCCTGCTGCATTTCGGTGATTCTGGCGGGCAGGTTTTCGATAAAGGTTACAATGGTCTTTTGATAGTCCGGGTCGGCGGCGAGGAAGGAGGTGATTTCTCCGCCGCGCCGGGCCGCCTTGATCTGCTCCTGCTGCTGAATGAATCGCCAGACCTTTCTCATGAGGAGGTCCTTCTTGATGGGCTTTCGGATGAAGTCGTCACAGCCGGCGTCGAAACAAAGGGCTTCATCTTCCTCGGTGACGGATGCTGTCATTGCTATAATAGGCGTGTCGGCATTGAGACCGTGTGTGTGAATCCTCCTTGTCGCTTCTGTGCCGTCCATCCCGGCCATCTGGATGTCCATGAGAATAACGTCGAATTTCGCGGAGCCGGCGAGTTTGACGGCCTGGTGGCCGTTGGCGGCAAACGACAGATTGTAACCGGCTTTTTTTAAGATGGTGTCGAGGAGCATCCTGTTTTCGAGCACATCGTCGACAATTAATATGGCGTGTTGTTCGCCATCGGTGTCGTCGAGGGAGCCGGGGGCATGGGGTAAGCTTTTGAAAACTTCACTATTCCCCTCGCGGTCGTCGGCGAGGGGGTCGCTTGATTCGGCCGTATGGGCGGGCGCCTCATCGGCGTCTGAGTCGCCGACTTCCTCCTCGGACAGGCTAATGAT
This sequence comes from Planctomycetota bacterium, assembly GCA_003644175.1. Lineage (GTDB taxonomy): Bacteria > Planctomycetota > Phycisphaerae > Sedimentisphaerales > Anaerohalosphaeraceae > B28-G16. The sequence goes on from QNBS01000096.1 coordinate 1,283, forward strand.
TTCGGCGAGAATAGAGAGAATGTTCTCAGCACTTGCGGCGATCATCCGCACGAACCTGTCCTGTTCGGCGGTGAGTTTTTCCTGTTCAAGGAGATCGGCGAAACCTGCGATGGTGTTGAGCGGAGTGCGTATCTGACGGCTCATGTCGGCAATGAACTTCGTTTTCCTGGAGTTGGCGAGTTCGGCACGTTCCTTCGCCTCTGTCAGCACCGATACATCGACGACATTGCCGACGGCGCCGTCGTACTGTTGCTGTCGGTAGAGCGGCTGAATCTTAATCTGCAAATCCTTTTGGCCGATACGATGCTGTATGACCGCCGGTTCGCCCGAAGCTCGCAGCCTGAATGTCTCAATGATGTTTCGCAACCGCTCACCTGCGGGGCGGCTCATACAATCGCAGATGTTTTGACCGCGGAGCCGGTCGGCGCTCTTTTCGAGCAGATCGGCAAACCAGGCGTTGCTCTCGATGATGTTGGCTGAAGAATCAATAAGGACGAAACCTTCCTGCATGGCGTCGATGGCGTCGAATAAACGGGCGTTTTCGGGGCGTATTTTGTTTTGCGCTTTCCTGAGTTCGGTAATGTCGGTGCAGATTCCCATCACGCCGTTGATTTCGCCGTTGGCATCTCGCAGCGGCACTTTGCTGGTTAGCAGGTTGGTTACCGTGCCGTCGGCGCGGCAGCGGGTTTCCTCCATGTTCAGCAGCGGGATTCCGGTCTTCATGACTTCGCGGTCGCACTTGGCGTAGAGGTCGCCCTGTTGGCAGTTCACCTCGATATCGAAGTCGGTCTTTCCGATGATGGATTCGGGTTTGTCCAGTCCAATCAGTGCGGCATAGTTTTCGTTGCAGCCCCGGTAAACGGAATTGGAATCTCTCCAGAAAACGCCGGCGTCCACGGCGTTGATAACGGTCCCGAACAGCCTCTCCTGTTCATCGAGCCGGGCGGCGATCCTCGTGCGTTCGGTGGAGATGAACTGGAGTTCTTCGTTTATTCTGTCCATGGCGATGAAGTTTTCCATCCGTTTCTTCTTCTTGTTGGCGGCGGCGTAGAAGAGGATGCCGGCTGCGGCCAGGGATATGACGCCCGCAGCGGCAATGAAGATATTCCGGATGTGGGCCTTTGCCGTGTCGCATACGCCGGCGCAGTCGGTGCAGACGGCGAAATGTCTGGTTATCATCCACGTCAGGGCAAATACCGCACAAACCGCAACCGCGGCAAGTGCCGTGAGAAGAGCCGTTTTTTTCCGTTGAAGCCACATCACATCGACATTCCTGCATTAAGGCCCGACGACAAGGTCCGTTACCATCACGCTATTACCCGCATCCGGTGCATTGTTATCGGGTCCCGGCGGACACTGAGCGGGCGCCGGACTATCGATATAGTATCGGTCAAGCGAACGGGCCCCTTAACGCAATAAACCGTCATAAGCGTGGTATTTGCGGTCTTGACTTTGTGCGTGATTCGGGCTATCTTTAGCGTTTGTTTGTATACGTTGGTTCGTAAATGGCGGCGTTGATGTGGTGGCTGATCGATATGTCCAATTTGTTGCTCTCGGCATGGCGGTCCTGTTTGCGCCGCTTGCAGGGGCGAATGGACCGGCCGGGCGCGCCGTGCTTGAGCTGCGGGTGCAAAATTTCACCGTGCCGCCATCCACCGGCCCGGTCGGTCATGTGGTTGTGCGAAATGTGGGCGATACCGCATATAAGGGCAGAGTCCAGTTGAAATTGCCGGCTGGCTGGATATATACACCGACTGCGTTTGACCTGTCGCCGGCGCCTCTTGAGTCTTTGCGGCTGCCCTTTACGATCGACAAGGCTGTGGATACAAAAACAAACAGCTATGCGGTCGAACTGATCGCCACAGAGGACGCCGGCGGCGAGATATCCCGGAAACAGAATATCGTTTGCGCCGGCGCGCCCTACTTTAAGCCTAAGATAGACGGCGATATCTCCGACTGGGCCGATTCCATACCTGTTACTTTTGTTGTCAACGGCAAAAGATGCGTCATCCGGACGTACTGGACGAAAAGGCTGTGGAGTGTGTGCGTAGAAGTTGAGGAAACGAAACTCGGCGGCTACCGTAAGAATGCCGAAGGCGGTACGGTTGACGCGGTTCAATTCGCGCTGGCCGTCGGCGGCGCCGAAACCGGCTCAAAGCCCGATGACAAGGCGAATCGTTATGAGTTTTTGATCGCAGATTGCCCCGGTCTGTTTGCCAAAGACAAGTGCTTTTTGCTGGCCAGGCCCGGTGATGCGCTCGGGCTGTCACAGCAAGTGCGGCGCCTGGACGGGCTTGAATTCGCCGAGGCGAAAGTCGTTGTGAAACGCAAAGGCAAGACGACCGTTTACGAATGTTCGATACCATTTTCCGCCATGCCTCAGATCCGCCCCGACACGGGCAGGGATATCTGCTTTTCGGTGCTGGTCCACGATCCCGATGGCACCGGCATTAGAGACTGGGGCAAGGCGGCGGGACTCTGGCAATCGCAGCGAAACAAATACGCGTGGTGTTCGTGGCAGGGCGTTAAATGGGCCGATCCGCCGCCTTACGATAATAAGATCGAGTGGGGTCTTTGCTCATCGAAGTATTAGGAATAGTTTGTAGTTTGTAGTTTGTAGTTCGTGGTTTGTAGTTATGGAGGTTTGCGTTATGTGTTGTGTTGAGAAAGTCGGTGTCGGGTTGGCGGTTTTGATCTTTGCGTGTTCTTTGTCGGGCTGTGGCGCGTTGTTTGTGGACAAATATGTTGCCGGCGATGCGATTGCCGGCGGTGATATTGTCATGCAGGTTGCTGCCGGGCAGAACGTCGATCCGTTTGCCGCCGGACGCGCCGCGGCACAGGCGCTGAAAGACAAAATGGGGCAGACGGCGCCTCACGCGGTTATCATTGCCGAGTGCTTTGAAGATCGCGCCGACAAGAACCGGGCGCTTAAAGGCGTGTGTTCGGTGTTCCCGCGCCGGATTGTCTTTGGCTTTGCGACGTACGGGTCGTTCAGTCAGGCCGGCTGCCTGGATGTCGATTCGGTGGGTCTGTTGGGCATAGGCGGCGAGGGGATATCGGTTGCGGCGGCGCTGAGGGAAAACCTCGGCATTGCAGGTCTTACCATGGAGGCCGATGAAAACGAACTTCAAAGTCGTCTGCAAACTGCCGGCGCCGACCTTGCAGGGGGGACAGGCAGGCGAAAAGACGATCGCCTTCTGGTTCTCATGGCCGATGCCCACTCGCCTAAGAACCAGTTCCTTGTCGAGGGCGCTCAGCGGGTCGTGGGCAGGAAGTTTCCGATAACGGGTGGTTCGGCAAATAAAAACGCCGGTCAGAGCTATGTTTACTATCAGGGCAGGATGTACACCGACAGTGCGATTGCCTTGATGCTGTCGGGCGATTTTGAGGTGTCCCAGTCCGGCAGGCAGGCTAAGGACAACGCCAAGGTCATTTCATCCGCCGCCGCCGGCGCAGCCGAGGCGATGGCCGGGGCTACTGCCAAACCGTTCGGCGTGCTGGCCTACAACTGCGCGGGCAGAAAGGGCAAACTCGACAATCTCTCCGACGAGCTTGCGGCAATTCAAATCGGGATCGGAAAAACAATACCCCTGTTCGGCTGCTACTGCGCAGGAGAAATAGGCCCCGCCGACATTGCTGAAAAGAACACAGGAGTACTAAGCTCCGGCGTGGGCTGGCATGTTATGTTTACAGTGCTGAGAAAGTAAATCAGGCACTCTAACAAAACCCGAATCGAGTACAAGGAACCGCTTCGCGGAACTGTTTTAACAGATTTCTCGGCTTCGCTCGAAATGACATTGGCCGTTTTTTCTTTCCGCAACAGAGACTAATTACCAGTTTTGAGGATTATTGATGAGTGAGATGACGTCAGTTGAGCGGGTATTGTGTGTGTTGCGGCGAGAGCAGCCGGACCGGATACCGCATTTTGAGTGGATTATCGACAAGCAGGTTCGTGAGGCGATATGTCCGGGCTGCACTATGGAGGAGTTCAGTGTTCGGATGGGTCTTGATGCGATATTGACTGGTGCGGATTTTGCGAAGGAGGAGATATCGCCGGGCAAGTATCGCAACGAGTGGGGGATGATCTCGGAGGATACCGGGCAGGGTCACACCTTTCCCGTCGGCGGGCCAATAAGCACTTTTGCCGATTTGAAGAAATATGAGCCGCCCGACCCCCATGCTGCGGGGCGCTACGACAGCATCGAGCGGGTTGTTGCGAAGTACAAGGGCGACAAGGCCGTTGGCGTGCATTTGAACGATGTGTTTTCGATACCGCGGAATCTGATGGGGATGGAAAATCTGCTGATGGCGTTTGTCGCAGAGCCGGAGCTTATCAAGGGATTAGTGGAGCTTTCGGTGGAGATCAATATCGAGATGGCGAAGGAAGTGGCCAAACGCGGGGCGGATTTTGTGTTTACCGGCGACGATTACGCGGCGACGGAAGGGCCGATGATTTCGCCGGATATGTTCGGCGAGTTTTTGTACGAGCCCCTGAAGCGCGTGATGGCCGGGTTCAAGGAGGCGGGACTTGGCGTTATCAAGCATACCGACGGGGACATCATGCCGATACTGGATATGATTCTGGATTCGGATATTGACTGCCTCGATCCGATAGACCCGGTTGCCGGGCTTGATATCGGCGAGTTCAAGAAAAAGTACGGCGACCGGATCGCGCTTAAGGGCAATGTCGATTGTGCGCATACGCTGACGTTCGGCAGTGAAAAGGAAGTGGTCGAGGAAACAAAGGAAGTCATCCGCAAGGCGGCAGACGGCGGGGGGCTGATCCTGTCGTCGAGCAACAGTATTCATTCGGCGGTCAAACCGGGCAATTATTTGGCGATGTGGAACGCGATTCGAATGTACGGCAGGTATCCGATCGAGTTGGACGCATGGGCAGACAGCGGCGCAGGCGAAGCATTTGCATAAAAAGGCTTGAATTTTGCCGTATCCCATAATAGATTGATTAAAAATTGGACTTTATAAGGAAATTATTATGCCGTCAATATCGATGTTTTATGGAATTGTAGTCTATTTATATTACCTGGACAATAAGCAGCATCATCTTCCTCATATTCATGCAAGGTATCAAAGCGATGAAGTTGTTGTGTCAATACCAGATGGAAACGTCCTGGATGGAAGTATACCTCCCAACAAGCTGAAATTGCTTTTAGCCTGGACGGAAATTCATAAAGAAGAGTTAATTGCGGACTGGAATTTGGCTGTGGATGGTCAAGAGCCATTTAAGATTGACCCCCTGAGGTGATTCATGAATCCGAGAGTTAAATCAGTAAAACCAATTGAAGGTTATAAATTGGACATTATTTTTGAGAATGATGAAGAGAAGATATACGATTGCTCTTGTCATCTTGATTTCGGCGTCTTCAAAGAGCTTAAAGATAAGAATTATTTTCGGCAGGTTCGATGTAACGACGGCACAGTGGTTTGGCCGCATGATCAGGATATTTGCCCCGATACTTTGTATATAGATTCAATCACTAAATGAGTAACATTATAGCCACGTGTGCAAGAAGCAGGAAACCGCCCGTTCGGCTACGCTCAGGGCAGGCTCTGCGGCGGAAGCTATTTTATGCTGGATTCTGCGCTTTCGCGGGAATGACAAGCTAATCTCACACTTGGCTAAAGTTGATTCGGCGGGGCAAGCGGCGCCCTACTTTGCAGGAGTGAATAATGGATTATCTGGTTGGGATCGATCTGGGGTCTACGAGTCTTAAGGCGATTGTTTACGATCCGGCGGGCAATGCCGTCGCACAGGCCAACCGCCCTACGGAGCGATTCAATCCTTACCCGGACCATCCGGACTGGGCGATCTGGAAGCCGGAGCAGATATGGGGGGGCGTGTGCGAATCGCTTAAAGAGGCGGTTGCGCAGATTGATAATCCGGGCGATATCAAGGGCGTGGCGGTTACGGGGATGGGTATGGACGGCGTGCCCATCGACAAGGCCGGCAAGTGGCTGTATCCGTTCATAAGCTGGCACTGCCCGCGGACCGGGCCGCAGCATAAGTGGTGGATGGAAAACGTCGGGGCCGAAAAGCAGTTCGAAATCGGCGGCAACCAGATATGGGTATTCAACACGGTTCTTCGGCTGTTGTGGATGAAAGAAAATGAGCCGGAAATTTTGGCGAAGACGCACAAGTGGCTGCTGATAGAGGATTTTGTCAACTTCATGCTCTCCGGGGTATGTGCAACCGATCACAGCATGGCGTCGACGACGCTGCTGTTCGACCAGCGGAATCGCGTCTGGTCCGATGAGATGATCGAAATATCGGGCATTGATCGCAGCCTGCTCTGCGATCCCATGCCAAGCGGAACTCCGATCGGCAAGGTCGGCGCCCGGGCAGCGGCGGTGACGGGTCTTGCCGAAGGTACACCGGTGGTCTTAGGCGGCCACGACTACTGCTGCGGTACGCTTGGCGTCGGGGCTTTTAAGCCGGGGGTTGTGCTGGATGTTACCGGCACATGGGAGATTGTAGTCTGCGCGCTCGATGAGCCGGTGCTGACGCCCCCGGTCAGACAGATGGGCATTCCGGTCCATTCACATGTAGCGTCGCCTGATTTGTGGAGCATCATGGCCTCGGCGGTCGCCGCCGACATGTTGGAATGGTTCCGCGGAGAA
>QNBS01000097.1 GCA_003644175.1 Planctomycetota bacterium
GTTCTGGTGAACATGCGAAGCTCAGTCGGACGTTGTTGGGACAGCCGAAGGGCTCGCCCGGTACGAGAGCGACATTTGCCTGCTCCAGGATCGCTTGTGCGAAATCCATGCTGCCGTTTATTGCCGTATTGCCTATAGTTCGACCATAATGGGCGGAAACATCAGGAAAAGCGTAGAAGGCGCCTGTTGGCTCGGGGCATTTGACGCCGTCGATGGCGTTTAGCAGCCGGGCCATAAGCACCCCGCGTTTTTCGAATTCTATGCGCATTTTTTCGACCGCCCCACTGTTATCCTTCAGCGCCGTGACCGCTGCGTACTGGGCGAAGGTTACGGGGTTTTGCGTCATGTGCGACTGGAGCCTCGCCATCGCCTTTATCGCATCGATCGGTCCTGCGGTGTAGCCGAGGCGCCAGCCGGTCATGGCGAAGGCCTTGCTCAGTCCGTTGATGGTCAGGGTTCGCTTGCATGCGTCTTCGCTGAGGGCCGCAAAGCTGACGAATTTCGTATCGCCATAGACGAGTTTTTCGTAGATCTCGTCGGAAAGCACCATGACGTCGGCGCCTTCTAATACTTTTGCAAGGGCCGAAAGTTCGTCGGGTGTGTATGAAAATCCGCCGGGATTGTTTGGAGAGTTCAGTAGGAACATGGCGGTTTTGTCGTTTATGGCGTCTTTGAGCTGGTCGGGAGTGATCTTATAGCTGTTTTCGCTGCTTGTCTTGACGACCCTGGGTGTTGCGCCGGCGAGCTTGATCGCCTCCGGATAGGTTACCCAGTAAGGCGTCGGCAGTATGACCTCGTCGCCGGGATCGAGGACGGCCTGCATCGACTCGTAGACCGAGTGCTTTGCGCCGATGTTGACAATTATCTGATCGGGCGAATAGGTAAGATTGTTGTCGGCCTTGAGCTTTTCGGCGATTGCTGTTCGCAGTTCGATAATGCCGGGTGTGGCGGTGTATCCTGTCTTGCCCGCCTTCAGGGCGTCGATAGCGGCCTGTTTGATGAAATCGGGCGTGTCGAAATCCGGTTCACCGGCGGCGAAACTGAGCACGTCGATGCCCTGGGCTATCATCTCTTTTGCCCGCGAGGTAACGGCCATGGTTGCAGACGGCGGGACGGCCTGGGCCTTTTTACTGACTTTCATTGTACATTGTCCTTTCCAATTTACCATGAATTGCGGTGGGGCAAGCCCCACCCTGCGAACCCGGCTAAGCATCTTAAATCCGGCGTATTAAAGCAATAACGCGCCGTCGGGTCAAGGAAAATGATTATTTTCGGGGCGATCGGCGATTGAGATTTTGCTTTACGGCGGCTTATTTTTTTTGCGTTTTTTATGGTGTATAATTTAACTGTTTGATAGACTCAATTTTTGTCCAGCCATTCGAATGCGGGTCATGTGGATAATACGATGGGATTTCTGTATATTTTTTCATAAAAATATCGCTGGAATTGTCCGCTATGAAAATTAACGAACCTGTATTCCCTGGGTCCGCTGGTATGGCGGCAACGGCCCATTCTTTTTCGTAATCGAGTTTTCTGGTTTGTCCCTTTGCTGACAACGCACGACTGTACAAGTTGATAAAATAATATCCATCGATCGCAAAAGAGGGGGCCACTGCAAAAGCAATATCTTTTGGGATCAGTTTTATCGTGGTCGCTTCGCTTTGGATGTTGACACATCTCCAGAGGTGGGTGAAAAATTTTGCATATTTCTTCTTTCCGTCTCCATCCCTGTCGGTTTGTTTATATTTTTCCTGAGCCTGAGAGATACGCCGCAAATTTTTGAAGGCCTGTATTTCGTTGGCCCGCATATCTTCGCTGGTTAATTGCGCCGGTCGGTTATAACGGTTTAACCATTGCAACGCAGCCCAGATAAATCCTAATGTTACGATGACTGTGAAGATAATCCCGACCACACTGATTTCCTTGTTTTGCGAGCTTGTATTCATTTGCCGGTTCCTTTGTTATTGTGCTCAACTACGAAGGGGCATTCAGGGTCGCAGCGGTCAGGATCGCCCGTGACATATTCGGCAACTGCGTGACAGCCGCCTTTGCAAATATCAAGGTATTCGCAGCTTCGGCAGGGTTGAGGCGCTCTTTGCATCCAGCTTGTAATCTTTTCAAAATTGTTTTTGTCCGAGCCAAGCTCAAATATGGACAGTCCGGAGCTTTTCAAAAATGAACATCCGCTCACAGAGCCATCGCTGCGCATTCCCCAAAGCACATTGCCCGCTTCACAGCCATACGTTGCCGTCGATTCGAGTAGTTTTCGCGGCGGATTGTGGTAGCAAAACATCGGAACGAAGGAGCAGTCTATTTTGGCGGCGATTTCGTATTTGGCGGACAACTTTGCCAACATTGGCGTAAGAGAAATATTCTGCTCATACGTTGTACGTTCTTTTTCATAACTGCCGCCGGCCCGGCCGGCCGGCTTGAACCTGAGAAATTCAATTTCATTCAATTTCTTTTTCTGAGCATACTCGAACAGTTCGCCTGTCCCGTCGAAATTCCTTCGCCCAACAACGCAATTAATGCCGGCAGGCACACCGGCGTCAATCAACAGGTCAAGGGCCTGGTCTGCGATTGCGAACATATTTTTGCCTCTGAATACGCCGTACATATCTCCAATCCCGTCAAGCGAAACATTTACCTGTCCGAAAATCTTCATTTTTTGGGCAATATCAGGCGTTATTCCCATCCCTGATACGGTCAAATTCGGTACAAGGCCTTTTCTTCGTGCGTACTCGGCAATCTCAAATAAATCACCCCGTTCCAATGCTTCCCCGCCGCCAAGTGCGATATGGAAAACATTCATTTCGGCAAGTATATCCAGTGCTCTTTTAATCCCGTCGGTGTCCAGTTGGCCTGGGTCTTTTTCACCTGCGCCCATATAACAATGAGGGCATCCGACAGAACATTTGTTTGTAATCGCAAAATGCACCTCCGTCGGCGCCGACAATAACCCTACCGATTCGTCGGCCGTATCCCATTGCGGCGATTGGCTCAAACCAAGTTCTCGCATGTAATCGCGGTCAACAAATGCAAGAAACGGCGGCGATTGGCTGGAAATTATCCCGCCGAAGTTTTCGAAACGATATTTCATCGCTGCTGGTTTGTTTTTTTTGTTGTCCATGTTGATTCTTTATTTTTCAGGCAGGTTCTTTTTCGTTTTGGGATCTGATGGACAATGCTGTTCGAGCCATTCTCGGAGATCTAAATCCCGCATTACCTTTGTTGATAAGTTTGGGTATGCCTTAGGATTTGTTAAAATCATTGGCTCCATCTCACCTTGTATAAAATATATGTGCCCGTTTGCGAGGGAAATGATATTTTTTCCTTTAGCCCTGAATGCGCCTTGCTGGTCGCAGTAACGCATATAAAAAACTGCGGTCAGGGAAGAAAATAATAACAACCCGAATATAGCATTAATCAATATCGTGGTCCATATGCATTTAAGCCTGCTCGTTCCGATAGAGAACACAAACATTTCTAATGTTGCGACAAGGCCGTATAGAAATAAATGTTTTGCGACTTCAGCCCCCGGGCTCGTCGGCGCCGCATTAACAAACCAAGGCTCCTGTGCACCAAGGGTATTGATGATAGTCTCGTCCGCTTGAAATATTTCACCAAAATATTTATGAGATCCGGTAAATATCGCCCACCATAAAATCACCATCAGCAAACCGATCGCCAAATGTCTTATTTTCAGCCGTCGCCACGGCCGAGACACATAAAAACCGACAACAGTGAAGACCAAAAGCACACCTATAATTGCCCATGCGGTTTTGCTGATAGTAATAACAGCCCAGCGTGTTTGCGAGACCCTCGCTCGTACTTCCACGGCTAAATGAAAATTTATGCATGGTTTGATCTGCACGCATTTTTCAAATAGCTTGCAGGATTGGCGATACTTTTCAAGGGACATATAATGCACGCCAAGGTAATAATAAGCTTCCGCGAGTTTATAGTATTCCGGGTTTTCTTCAATCAAGGCGTGTAATTGTGCGATTTGTCTTTTTATTTTGTTTTTATCTGTCCCTCTGCTTGAGGCGATTCGTGACTGTTTCAATAATAAGTCTTGTTTGCTGTATTTTTCCTTTAAAGCGTTGAGCCGGGAGATTTCGTTGTTAGCCATAGACCTGGCGGGATGATCTTCGGGGAGTTTAATATCAAGGATTTTTTTGTATAACCTTAGCGCACCATCCGGATTGCCCATAAGTTCTTCGTAGAAATGAGCCTGGATTTTCAGGGCCTCTGCGCGTTGCGACGGGCTTAGTGCTCCAGCACGAAGTATCCTGTTAAGCATGCCCGTCACTTTGCTGTATTCTTTTTGCTCTAACAAAGTTTGAACTTCAGATACAGGGTCCTGCTGACCGCAATATGCACAACTGATGAAAACAAAACAGATAAACGTAATAATGATTTTTTTCATGGTTTACTGTTCCGGGCCGGGTGTGAGTTCTTTTTTAGCATGTTTTTTGTTCTCGTCTTTCATGAAAGCAGATATAATAATACCTGAGGCGAGCCCAAAAACAGATGTCACCACGAGAAGAGCGGCGGGCAAAGCAAAAACTATTGATCCCATTGAGCTTGAGTTTGGATTATAACCCTGTTTAAGCCGAAGGACCTTGCCTTTTCGAATCTTTCTCATTACAACCACCTCAAATTGTAAATAATCATCAATGCCATGACCGCGAAAAGCACGGCAAAAGCCATTTTAACCGCGGCAATATGTCGCCTGAAAATATTGCCCATGCGCTCCGAAGTAACTCCAAACGCAGCCAGCAGGAACACCACGACAAGGGGCAGTATAAAAGCAATATTATACAAAAACAAGTATGATACCGCCTTGACACGATAAGTTGGCTCGGAGATCATTGCCACAATCGGGATATAAACCTGACCTGTGCAGGCAAGTTCCATTCCCGCGATCACCACTCCCAAAGCAAACGAAGCCCCGACAATTGCGACTTTGTTTCTGGCAAAGTCCCTGATTCGTCCTCTAATTGCTTTTTTTAGGAAGCCCGGCAACTGCAGTGTGATGTCCTTAACGTTACCTTTGAGACATCGAACAAAATCGATTAGAGAAAACACGCCGAGTATCACAACAGCAAGCAGAAGCAGTAAATTTACACCACCTGTGATTATCTGACTTCTTAATATCGATTTCAAAAAGTTAAACAATGTCAGCCCAATAGCGAAATAGGTAAAGAAAACCGCCAGCGTAAATATGCCGCCGGTATAAAACATTTGTTTGCGGGAAATACCGGCGAAGCTAAGGTATGAGATCAGGAAAATAATCGTTGTAAAAGCACACGGGTTTATTCCGTCAAGAAGGCCGGCTCCTGCAACCATACCACATGTCAGGGCATTAAACTTCTCTTGAGCGATAGCGGCTGTATCATGAGCCTGCTTGAAGGGCACAATCATCCGTTCAACATATCGCTGAGGGTTTTTGCGAAACTCGGCAATCTCTTTGTCGAGTTGTGACTCTATTTCAGCTTCTCCACCAAGAACGTTTCGACCAACAAAAACAGCGGGAATGTCGGCCCCCTGTCGGCCGAATTCGGCTTCTGTGTTGAGAAACATCTCATAAGTTCCTTCAGTAGCAAAATCGAAATAAAACACTCGCAAAACAACATCATTTTTCTTCGCCAGCCTGGGTAGATCATGCTTGAGCAGTTTTCGACAATAAGCACAATCATAAGAGAATAAATGCAAAGTAAGCTCCGGGCCATTGCTTTCATTATTTATAAGGATTTCTTTACGAAGCTGATTGACATCCCGATTCATATGGCCGGCTGTGTCGGAATATTGTGACCTCGGCGTTAATGTTATAGCGTCAAGAACTGTTCCGTCGGTGGCAATAGCACGAATAGTCATCGTATCCGAATCGACATCAACCCGGCAGAAGTGATGCCTGCGAGCCTCGGCCTGCGAGGCAAATGTCGGGTCTTTTTTCATCCAGATCAGCTCGGCGCCCCCACCGCCTGAAATGATATATGTAATCCCCTGGCGACTGGAGCGCTCATACAAATGCCAACTGGCAAAAACAACATCAACCTTATACTTTTGAAAAATCGGCGCCCATACGCGACGTAGTGTTTCAGAGGATTTACCGCGTGATATATAAACGGGGTCATGCAAAAAAACCACCCTGAAAGGCGCTTTCTGTACTTTTTCTCTTGCTAATTCAGATTCGAGCCATTGAACCTGCTCGCTTCCACTATCGATCTCCCCGCGCTGCTGGCGTCCTTGCGTATCCCATGCCCGCAAGGCGAAAAACTGAACCCCGCCCCATTCGAATCTGTAATATCCTTTCGCAAGCTTAGGAAAATATTTTGCACACAATCCACGTCCGTTGGCATAATCATTATCACCCATAACAGCATAAACCGCGGACCGTCGCAGGAGATCGGATTCAATTTGAAAAAAGTCTTCCCAAAGCTCTTCTTTGCTCCCGTCATCCACCATGTCCCCAAGAACCAGACAAAAAGCAGGCTCATGGTCCATCATCTGGGCAATAACTTCCTTGTGGCCTCGGCTGGTCTGCGTATCACCTGGTCGAGGATCGCCATATACCGCAAACGTAAAGGACTTTCCCGGGCGAGGCGCTGTTTTTATTTGAAAACTGCCGTCGCCTTCGGGAGTTTGAATCGCCCCCTGGCCGCAAATTACCTGATAATCATATATGGAGCCTTCTTTGAGCCCTGTTACTTTTATAAAATGAGATTTGCTCTTGTCGGCCGCGGCGAATTCTGTTACCTGGCCGGCGTCAAACACTCTCACTTTAGCCGAAGAAGGCTCATTGAGATGAAAAGCTACAGTAGCACCGTTGTCTGTAACATCCAGCAAATAAGGTTCCACTGCAAAATCGCAGTAAGCAATATTGGCTAATGTTACAAGTAATACAATCGAAAACTTCAAAGGGTTCATTCAGCACCCTCATTTGGACGCGAAAAGACCGGAAACCTTAGTTTCCACCTGATTGGCGATTGCGGAATTATACCCTTCTCTGACGAAACTGACAACACCATTTTGGTTAATGATAACTGTTGTAGGGTATGAGGATATCCCGTACCTGCCGGTTACAACTTGCTCTTTATCCAGCAGCACCGGATAATCAATATTCAGGTTTCTGGCGATTTGCTTTACGTCATTGATGTTTTCGGGATCGCTGCAGACTCCCGCCACAACAAGATTTTCTCCCCCAGGCATATCCTTAAGCGATTTCAATTTAACAAGCTCAGTTTTACAGACACTGCACCACGTAGTCCAGAAAACAAGCACAACAACTTTATCTTTGTGCTGATTGAGATAAAACCGCTTATGCGTCAGCGTGTCCAGCCTGAAATCTTTGGCGATGTCTCCTGGACTGACTATATCGCTGTCGGCGCCGCAACTGCTCAAAAGAATGCCAAGGCCGACAAGTACAGCTATCTTATACAATAATGATTTCACGGGTTTTCTTCTGAGGTCAAATTCTCCTTTTTTTTGCGAATATGTTTGTTGACAGCATCTAAGCTATTCATCGCCAAAACGGTCAAAACTGCTGCCGACGCGGCAAAAGCCAGAAAGGCCGGGATCAAACTACCAACCGAACTGGAATTCGGGTTGTAGCCGGTTTTAACTCGTAATATTCGACCTTTATATATTTGCCGCATTGCCATATTACCTTAAACTAATCGGCGCCAATCCTGCTTTCAGATCTTTCTCAAGGGCGGCGGAATCCATTGTAGCATAATTTCCATTCAACATGTTGGAGATTTTCTCGGCTATTTTGAGGCTGCGTTTTTTGATTCTCGGCTCGATTATACGATAAAAAACA
>QNBS01000098.1 GCA_003644175.1 Planctomycetota bacterium
GTATAAGGACACGACCCTTGCGTGCCGGTACGAGTTGAAGTACCGGATACCTGAAGCCAAGGCCAGGGCGATTGCCGAGTACGTCAAGTCATATATTCACCTGGATCGATACGCCAGGCTGCGGCCGGGAGGCGAGTATCCGATCGTGAGCCTGTATCTGGATTCGGACGGTTTCCGCTTAGCTCGTGAGACACTGGAAGGAAAGAAGAATCGGTTCAAGTTGCGAGTCCGGGCGTATAGCGATAATCCGGAGTCGCCGTGCTTTTTTGAAATAAAGCGCAGAATAAACAATGTGATCATCAAAAACCGGGTCCGCGTGCGGCGCGAGGACGTATCGCGTATTCTTCAAACGGGTCGTCCGCCGTCGGACTATGAGGCCGACGACAAGGCGCTCAGACAGTTTTTGCTGTATACACATTATATTAATGCGCAACCGATAGTGCTTGTGCGGTATGTGCGCCAAGTGTTCGAGGGCGATTCCGATAACAGGGTGCGGGTAACCTTTGACCGACAGTTGTGTTACAAGGCCACCCGAAAGCCGGAAGTGAAATTCAACGGCGGCGGCTGGCAGTCGGCGAGGCTGGATTTTGTTATTCTGGAGATTAAGTTTACGGCAAAATATCCCGCATGGCTCAGTAAGATGACTAAAGTGTTTGATCTGAAGCAAGGCGCGATGTCGAAGTACGCTTCTTCAGTAAAGAAATCCTGCAATATGGGGCTTTGTGCACCACGGGCATATAGTTATTGTACACCTCAATTAACAGGGTATTTAGATGGATAGGGTATTACAATTTCTGGATAGCGGTTCATCGACTGATGTGTTTACGCCGCAGACAGTGTTGCTGTCGCTGCTGCTGGCTTTCGTATTGGGTCAGGTGTTGGCGTGGGTTTACTATTTCACTCACAGCGGACTTTCGTACTCGAAGAGTTTTGTGCAATCACTGATACTGATCACGGTCGTCATCGCCATGGTGATGTCGACAATAGCGGGGAGTTTCGTAACGGCCGTCGGACTGATGGGCGCTCTTTCGATCATTCGATTCAGGAATATGATCAAGGACACGCGTGACATAGCGTTTATTTTCTGCGCCCTTGTCATCGGAATGGCCAGCGGTTCTCAGCGTTTCATGATAGCCATAATGGGTACTATTGTGCTCAGTGCAATCATTTTTTATCTTCACCTGACTGACTTCGGAAAGCACAAGCCCCACAATGGTTTCCTGCGTTTCAGTCTGACGGAGCACATCGGGCCCAAACACCCCGTTCCCTCGATACTGAAACGTTTTTGTCGTCACTTCACTCTTATCTCGGCGCAGGACGGGGATTTCGGCAATCCCGATGTCGAATATGCCTATCAGGTAATGATACGCAATGCGGAACGGAACGAACAAATGTTGTCGGAACTCCAGAAGGTGGAAGGCGTCAAGAACATCAGCTTGACTATGCAAGAGCAACTGCTGGAGGTGTAGGAGAAGGATGAAAAGAGCAGGAAACGCTATTTTGAGACACGGCCGTCTGAGTCTTCACATCGTGCCGGTATTAGTGTGGCTTGCCGCTTTGGCGTGTGTTGTTCAACTGTTTAATCTTCAGTCGCAGCGTTTTGAGGTCCTGGGGATCGCCCAGGGCCGGACCCGTCAGGTTCAGGCGACGGTGACCGGCAGGCTTGTCAATGTCAATGTTGAATTGTTTGAGGAAGTCCAGGCCGGTCAGGTACTGGCGACGCTGGACACTCTGACCGAAACCGAACATCTACAGCCTGAGATCGAGGCAGAGAAGGCCGTATATGAGGCGGAGATACAACGACTCGAGGCCGAGGTGAACTCGGCGCACGATCTTTTCACGCTGCAAGCGGCCCAGAGGCGGACTGAATTGAGCGACAGATATCTGGAACTGTCAATGGAGGTGCAAAAAGCGCATCGTGTCGTGCTCGAGTTGAAAGCTATGCTGGAGCCGGACCGAATCATGCTTGCGGAACTGGAACTTAAGGTCAAGAGCTTCATGGCGCAGAATTCGATAGAGCAGGACAATGCGGCCGTTTACAATTATAAGATGCTGCAGTTGCAGTATGACGCACTGGCGAAGAAAATAGAAGAGAATGATAAACTTCTGGCCAAGTCCCAACAGGACCTGCGGAAAGCCGAAGAACAACGTGAAGCGTTTGCCAAACAGCAGCCGCCGGACGCATCTCTGGACCGGACGCTGGAGCCGATTCGTCGGGCTATAGTCGTGCAGCAAAAGCGAATCGCCGAATTGTTGGTTAAACGTGAGCCGGTGGTGTTGCGTGCGCCGTTTGCGGGGCTGGTCAGCGAAATCGTGCACAGGGCGGGCGAAGTGATTCTGCCCGGAGATGCGGTGCTTACGATATCCGAGAACAAGCCGCGTGAGATTGCCGCCTGGGTCAGTGAGAGCCAGGCCAACGTCATCCAGAAGGACATGAGGGTAAGACTGGTTAAGAACAGCGAACCGCCCCAGATCGCCTATTCTCAGGTGGTCTATCTTGGGCCTAACGTGGAACTGGTGCCGCAACGTTTGTGGGACAGTCCCGACACTCCAAAGTGGGGACGGCGTATGCTGATAGGGGTTCATCCGGATTTGAAGTTGCTGCCCGGCGAGATTGTGGGCATAAGGCAACTGTAAGTCTCGGCGACGAGTTCGCTGCAATCCGGTAAGAAGCAAGGAGGATTTCAAAATCACAGGAGGTGGGTGAATTTTTGCGAGTACATATTTGCGAGGGCTTTGTAAGTGTTGGGAATCTATAAATGCTGTTTCCGGAAGACAACTGTGGTGTTTTGCGTTGTTTTGTTATTAGCGTGTACGGTCGGTTTTTGCTCGCAGACAACAATCCCGGTCGGAAACGACAGGGTCGTCGGTGTCGCACAGGAACGATTGCGCACAAAGATAACGTATAGTTGTGTCGATAAGCCTATCGAAGAGGTGCTTGACGATCTCGGCAAGGCGGCGAAGCTGTCCATTGTCAGGAACCGCCAGGTTGCCGGCCCGCTCACTTTGCAGGTTGCCGATGTCCCCCTGGAGGAGGTGCTGAGCAATATTCTGGCGGCGAATAATTTTACCTATGTTGCAACGCAAAGCATGATCAGGGTCGTACCGTTGTCGGAAGCTGCTGTACTCCGAGAGGAGGTTGTCACAGAGGTTTACCAGATCACCTATGCGGACGTTGCGGAGGTGGCTGTTGCATTGGAGAATTTTGTGTCGGAACAGGGCAGGATCGCAGTGAACAAGGGAACAAGCCATATTGTGATAACCGACACGGCCGACAGAGTAAAGGCGGTGGGCAAGTTTATCGAACAGATCGACCGTGAGACGAAACAGGTGCTCGTTGAGGTGCGGATCTACGACATTATCACGAACGACGCGTTTGAGATTAAGGCCAATTGGGATGTCGAGCGAAACGCCGACACCATTACGGAGAAAAACAAAAGGGCAAGCAGTTGGGGCAATTTGTCCGATGAGGTTGGAATAGACAATTCCAGAGTCAGCCCAGGGCTTCCACTGGGGTATATAGAAGAGGAATACGATTACAGGACGGAGAATTACAACGAGACGGCGAATTACGGCGAGACGGCGAATTACGACGAGACGGCGAATTACGACGAGACGGCGAATTACGACGAGACGGATATTGAGAACGATCCGGGGGCCGACTGGAGGACGCAGGAGGACCATAGGAGTCTTGTCGACCATAGGAGTCTTGTCGACCATAGGAGTCTTGTCGACAACAGGAGTCTTGTCGACAATAGGATGGTTGACAGAACCGACAGCAGGACACCGGTCTATTTTGAAAGGGGGACAGACCAAAGTACGAGGGGCTGGACAGAGAACTCGGGGAGGACGGTTAAGGAATGGGAGCGGAAGAGGCGTAAACCTGTTTTCGGCGGTTCTTTTGACCGTAAGAATGGCGGCACAATCAGTATCAGTCTTCTTAATAATGCGATTGATCTGGATTTTGTGCTGAGCATGCTTCACAGTCTCGAAGAGGCGAAGCTTCTTGCAAGCCCTCGGGTGATGGTCCTGGACAATGAGACGGCATTGTTCGAGACGGTGCGTGAGATACCATACACGGAACGGACGACAACGGCAGGTAGTGCGGGGACTATTACTTCGACGAAGTTCAAGCCTGTTGGCGTGAAATTGAACGTTACGCCTCATATTGCGCGAGACGGCATGATACGGTTGAAGATCGAGCCGGAATTCGGCGTGGTTGTCGATTTGAACCGCGACGGGGCGCCGACGATCGATACGCGGCGTGCGGTTACGACAAACATCATAAAGGACGGACAGACGATTGTATTAGGCGGGCTTCGCAAGAGCGAAATGCGCAAAGAAGTCGACAAGGTTCCGCTGCTTGGCGATCTGCCCGTTCTTGGCGCTCTTTTCCGGGGCGAATCGGAATTTGAACTGACGACAGAGCTGGTGGTGTTCATCACGACGACGATCGTTGAGAATCCGAGTTTGTCTAAGGCCGAGCAGATGCGGCTGGATACGACGAGTCGTATGATTTATGAAATGTCCAGGCCGAAGTCGAACACACCCAAGACCGGCAAACAAAAGAAGGCAACTGTTGACCCTGAGAAAGTGACCTATGAGTTTATCGACGAGTGGGTCAAGTCCAAAGCGAAGAAGGCGTCGGATAAGTAGGAAATCAGGACTCGGCGTTCTCGAGCATGTTTTTGACTTTTTGGAGGGCGGCGACTGCGAAGATGAGTGGGTAAAGTTCTTCGTAGTACCAGAGTCGGGCAAAATACAGACCGATCGGGGCGGAATGTATGCGATCTGGATTCTCCGTATGCTGCATCAGCCATTGGGCGGCCCGGTAAACGGCCTGCCTCATGTTTTCAACAGGCAAAGGCACGGCAATTGCGAAGCTTTCGTCGTGTGTTGTGCCAGGCAGCAGGGCCGCGAGGGCGTCTGTTGCAAGGGCCGTCTCTTCAATTGACGACGCCGCAGAGTTTAGCCCCCCCCATGAGCCGTCATCGGCCTGTATATCAAGCAGCCATTGGACCGCCGCCGTGATGTTTGCCTCGACACCGCCGAGGAACCGCATCGGCAGGCGGTTTAGTCCCAGGAGCACGCGCGCCGTACCATAGACAGGGTTTTCCTTTTGCGGGTACGATTCATTTCCGAACCACAGCGGTATCCATGCGCCGTCGGGTGTTTGATTTTGCTTAAGGAAAACGACCGCTCGTCGCATTGCATATTCTGCGCGTTTTTTTGCCGGCGCGGGTAACTGCTCAAGCCACAGGCTCCAGGCGGCAAGCGCGCCGGCGGTCGGATCGGGGGCGCTTCGGTCGAAGGGCAGCCTGCCCCAGCCTTTGCAGAAGGTGGGTATTCCGCCGTCGCGGTTTTGAATGTCAAGCAGCCATTTGACGCCGGCAAAGGCCTGGCCGGTAACGTCGTCGTCGCCACCGGTGAGATTGTGCAAGGCGATGAGAGCGCCCGCCGTATCATCGGCGTCGGGAACGGCGCCCGGCAGATCGGTCCACGCCCAGCCGCCGGATGCGGCATGGGTGTAAGGGTGCTCGGCCTGATACTGCTGACCTGACAGCCAGGTCAGGATTTGCGAGCGGTCTTTGTGGGAAAGCAGCGTTTTGTAATCGGGCGCATGGGCCAGGGCGTTTACCGATAAGGTCGTCAGCCAGGTTGCAAGATTCGTGTCGATGGGCCAGCTTCCGTCGGTCTGGACGGATTTGACAAGGAAATCAATGCCCTTTGAGACAACGGCGCCGGCTTTTTGGTCGGCGGCGGCCAGAGTCATAACCACAAAACTCGTCAGAGGCGTCGCCTCGAGGAAGCCGCCGTTTTGAGGTTGGATATTTTGGAGGATTCGCAGGGTTTTGTTCCGCGTCAACCGGCGAATGAATCTTGTCATGGCGTTGGCGGGCGGATTATTATGGAAGTTCGCCTGGCCGATCGCAATGAGCGCCGGCAGTGCGTAACTTACGACATTGAGATTGAGCCATTTGAATATCTGATGCGGCAGGGCGGCCAATTCGAAGGGCAGGGGCTTTACATACGCCCAAGGGTTATCGCCCAGGCGTCCGGCGAGGGCGCACATCGTCAGAATGGGAACCGAAAATGTACGATCTTCGCCGTAGCTTTCATAGATCGCTTCGACCAGTGCGTCGGTTTCAAGAGCGCCGGTGCGCTTTGCAAGCCAAACTTCTGCGCGTGATATTGCGCTGTCGTACGCTTGAGTTTGGCTTGCCGCCGTAAAGGCCGCCCAGCCCAGCATCGTTGTGCTGATATTGCTTTGACTGCGGATCGTGTCGCCCCATCCGCCGTCGGGGTTCTGATTCTGCACGAGCCAGTCAAGGCCATTTGCGATGAGAGATTGATATTGGACGGGATCGACGCTTGAAAGGGCAAAGACGGCGGTTGCGGTAGCCAGGGCGCTGCTTGAAAGTCGGCCTGGCCAGTGGGCGGATTCGCCGCGCAAATTCACCAGACGGCTCTTGAGACGTTCGAGCCTTTCGTCAAGACGCCTTCGGTCAATATCCATTATTCACCATTGAGATGGCCAATCGCCAGGAGTCCATAATAGGTATACTCACAGTCCAGCGTCTCGTCAAGCCAGTTGCCGGCAAACGCCCCCTCGGTGCTCCAGAGGCTGTCGATAAACTCCAGGGTTGGTTGCCTGACGGTGTCGAGCGGCGTTTGCGCAAGCGACAAGGCATGTATCGCCGTCGCCGTAGAGAGCAGGTCGGGGATGGGCGCCAGGGGCGCGGCGAGGAATCCTCCACCGGCGCGGCTGCGGGCCAGCATCCACTGCACCGAAGGCGCAGGCGGCGTGCAATTTAGATAATGCAGCGTCGTAACGGCTGCCGCGGTCGCGGGTGTCGAGCCGGTCTGTATGGTCGCGTCGTTTGCGAAGGCGCCGTCCGGCCTTTGCAGCGAGAGGATGCAATCGATCAGGCCGGCTGGATTGGGTATATCGAGGGCGAGGTCCTGATACGCTCCCATCGCAAGAAAACATGCGTATGCAGTGCCGGATTTGACGCCCATCGAATTGCTGTAGCCGCCGTCGCCGCAGCGATGGAATTCCAGGCGATGGGCGATTCGTTCGTTGAGTCCATCCTCGGCGTCCTCGGCCCAAAGCAGGTTCGCACGGCATCGCGCCAGACAGGCAAGGTGGACCAGATCGAGCGATTTGCCGTCTGCGAATCCGTCGAGATAGCCCAGTATCCGGTCTCTGTTTACGCGGGCGCCTAAGGCGATCAGCGTTTCGATCCCGAAGACTGTGTAATACAGATCGCTTTTGTGCGTTCTGCCCCTGAATCCACCGTCGGGGTTGATCCGGCCTGCGGTAAACTCCGCCACGAGGTCAATCGAGTCAGTCAGTTGACGACGGGCCTTCGCCGCCGCGTCGATCATGTCCTGCCTTATAGTCATTACAACAGCCCATTACATCGATTTCATTGAAGATTTTACTGATGACTCTGCGCAGCAGGCCCTTGAGATCGGGATTCGTCAGTTGCCCGAGGCAACTCAACGCACGGGACTTGTACAGCTCCATCATGTCGGATGCCGCCCGGAGAATCCCCTGCTCGATGAAGACGCTCTGCATGCGGTCGGCAACCGAGGCGATATTGACCGCCCGCTCATGAGCAAGCGCAAGCAGCAGGGAGGGCTTTAGCGCCTTTATGCCGTCAGCGCCTTTGCGTTCGAAGAACTCCTCGATGTCGTCGCGAATCTGATAGGCTATTCCGAGGGCATCGCTGTAATCGGTCAGTATCTTCGACAGGGCATCGTCGCATCCGGCGTAAACTGCGCCTAATCTCAGGGCGA
>QNBS01000099.1 GCA_003644175.1 Planctomycetota bacterium
CTCCTCCGCGTCCCCGGGCTGGGCCCTGTTACCGTAAACAGGATTCTCAAAAAACGCAGATCCGGCAAATTGACGCGCATCCGGGATATCGGCAAGGTCGGCACGCTCCTGTGCAAGGCACAAAACTACCTGACTTTCTGAACCCCACCCCTCGCCTGAATCAACATCGGTCCGTGGTGCTACTTCAGTATCTGCAGCTTACGAATAACGGCCTTTGACCAGCGCACCGACCGAACCTGGGCGGCTATGAGCAAAATAGTGACGACAGCCCAGAGACCGGTGAAGCGCCCGAAGTAGAAAATGCAGTCGGCAAAGGGGCCGTCGCATGGCACGGGGTCCGCACAGAGCAGTTCGTCGGCGGTATAGATGGCGCCGACGACCGTACCGGGCAGACAGACCTGCCAGGGAACGATCAAGACGAGCAGGAAAAGCGAAAGCAAAAAGGCCCGGGCAATATGATTTATCCCCCCGAGGCGACCGACAATGGATATCTTCAGGCTCATCAGCAGAGTGAGGCTAAAGAGAACTACGGCGACGAAAAGGACGCAGTTGCAGATGGCTATGATGCAGAACATCTGCCTGCACGTGGGTCCGGCGGCGGACAAACCGATTGCACTGAAACCGAATATCCCGGCCTGATTTCCGGACGCAGAGGACTCAGATGCCGCCGCGGCGGCTTCCATCGCCAGGGCGCCGGCCTGTTCGACTGCGGACGCCTCGGCTGCGACTTCCGTGGGGACGCCTGTCGGTTCCGGACAGGAACAGTCGGATGTGTCGATAAGGTCCAGATAATTCATCCAAAAGGCCGCCTGAAGCAGTATCAGGCAGACAAGGGAGATGAGAAACGCGAGATTCTTGAACGATTTGAAGGCGCCGGCCGCCCCGAGGCAGTCGGTCTCGTCAACAATCGGCCCTGTCGGGTAATTTTCGTTCATCAGTCCGTCTCCTAACGGCAAGTTCGGTTCTAAATGACTCAATGGCACTATTCATATATATCGTCCAAATGACGCCGGTAATGAACCGTTTTCAAAGCCACTTTATATTGGCGGAATAATTTGCAACAAATCCCTGATATTTGGGCCATTGGCGATGTAACTTTTCAAAAGGTGCGTATTTTTCTTGCAATGGCGACGGCGTTCTATATACTCTGGGATTCTAAAGTCTGAGAAAACCGCAGTTTTGATATGAAAAGGTAGCTATATGAGTCTTGTAAGATGGATGCGTAAGAATAACCGCAAGATAATGGCGTTTGTGGTTGTCATGATCATGCTGGGTTTTGTCGGGGGCGTCGGCCTGCAGCAATACCTCAGCCGTGTGGGTGCAGGCAGGGGCACAGTGCGGGCCTATTACCTCGATGACAGGAAAATCAAGGACGTAGATCGCCGCCGGGCGGATAATGAGTTAAGAGTATTGCGATCGTTGTTTGCAGGGCAAATGCTTCGTTATCGTCAGACGATATTTGGGACTCCCGATTTCAAGTCTCGTCTTTTGGCGGAGATTCTTTTTCCTGATTCGCAATCCGCTGCAATGGCCAATGTCGAGATGTATCAGGCGACGGCGCGGGGCCAGTTGAATGTCAGCAGCGCCGACATCGATGCATTCTTCAAGCAGGTCGGCCCAAGCAGAGACATCTACTGGATACTGCTCAAAGCCGAGGCTAAGCGCGCCGGTTGTGTCATTTCCCGCAGCCAGGCCAGAGCAACACTGGCCAAACTCATCCAGCAGCTATCAGAGGGGCGAGGCAGTGTAGCGATGTTATTGAGGAATGTCATAAGCACTCATCACATTCCGGAAGAAGAGATCGTGCGGATATTCGCCGACCTGCTCGGCGTCATGGCGTATTCCGATATTGTTACGAGCAGTGAAGCGGCGACTACCGATGAAATTCGTGCGGCTATCGGGCGGGCGGGCGAGAAACTGAACGCGGAAGTTGTGCAGTTCAAGGCAAGCGATTTCCTGGAGGAACAGACCGATCCCAATCAGGCGTCTATGATAGCGCAGTTCGAGGCGTATAAGAGATATGAGGCCGGCCAACAGAGCGATGAGAACCCGTACGGTTTCGGTTACAAACTTCCTGATCGGGTGCAGCTTGAATACGTCATCGTCAGAATGAAGGACGTTGAAAAGCTGATTGCCCCGCCCACTCAGGACGATATGGAAAAGTACTATAACGACAATATCGACCGTTTCAAAGAGGAAGTGCAGCTCGACCCCAACGATCCTGATTCGACGAGCGAGCGGGTGAAGGACTATGCCGACGTCGCCGGTGAGGTTCGGCGCAGTCTCATCGAGGAGAGAAAAGAGCGATTAGCAAACCTCGTCATCAACGATGCACTGGACCTTGCTGAGGCAGGTTTTGGCGGCATGGATAGGGACAAGGCAACCGGCAAGGATTTCGAGGCGGCGGCGGTGGGTTATGACGAGGTTGTAAGCCAATTAGCGGACAAACACAGCATCACGGCGCAGGCGGGCAAAACGGGCATGTTGAGTCAAGCCGATCTGTCCGATGATTCGAACCTGGGGATGCTGTCGATGGAAGGGCAGAGCCGGCTTCCTGTAGACCTGCGGAAACTGGTTTTTGCAATCGAGCAACTCGGCGCAACCGAGATGGGACGTTTCGAGGCGCCGGCGCCCCGGATGTGGGAAAACATCGGCCCGTTGCGAGACAGGTTCGGCAGTATCCTGGCGGTGGTGCGAGTCGTCGGCGCAGCCAAGGCCGAGGTCCCGGCCGACATTAATGTCAGCTACAGCACCAAGCGCTCCGTCGCCGATGAGCCGGATAAGCCCGACAAGACAGCCGAAGAAGTTCATTCGGTCTCCGCAAAGGTATCGGCAGACTGCCGGCTTGTCGCGGCGATGACCACGGCCAAAGCCAGAGCGGACGAATTTGTCAAGCTGACGGCGCTTAAGACCTGGCAGGAGGCCATCGATGAGTACAACAAAGCCCACGAGAAGAAAGATGAATCGGGCAATCCTATTGCAGGGTCCCGACTGATAAGCCGGAAGCTGACAAATCGCGTTCGGACGTCCCGGCAGGACCTGAACGCAAGTGTGGAGCGTTTTGCCGACAATCCGTACATCAATATCAAGGACGTGATCGAATCCAAGAAGCTCAACGACAAACTGTACGAACTGTTGGGCGACGACAAGACCGAAGCCAAAGATATCAATGCTGTCCTGAAGTTCGAGTTCAATGCAAGTTATTATGTCGTCAAGGACATCTCGCGGACAGAAGTAACCAGGGACGAGTATCTGGAGAGCAAGGCGCCGACGGCCCTTCGACTGAACGCCGGCAGATCGAACAGTCTGGCGCTGACCCATTTCAATCCGGACAATATTTTCGAACGGATGAATTTCCGCTGGGCACAGTCGGATGCCGACGACAAAGAAAAGGCCCCGGAGAAAGCCGAAGACAAACAACGCGAGGATTCCGCCTGATGACGACGAAAAACAAGGTTGATCACGGTTTGCTGCTGATTGTGGTGGGCCTGGCGGCATGGGCCGTGCCGGGCGGGGGGCATTTTATCATCAAGGAACGCAAGCGGGCGATCATTATTTTTGTCACGGTCACGCTGACGTTTCTGGCGGGCCTTTATGTCGGGTCGATCGCGGTGATCGATCGGGTCGGCGCCAAGCCCTGGTACGCCGCACAAATCATGGCCTCGCCGGC
Organism: Planctomycetota bacterium; assembly: GCA_003644175.1. GTDB lineage: Bacteria > Planctomycetota > Phycisphaerae > Sedimentisphaerales > Anaerohalosphaeraceae > B28-G16. The sequence goes on from QNBS01000099.1 coordinate 3,671, forward strand.
GGTGGGATTGATAGGGAACATCGTGGAAGTGTCGGTAGATGAGGCAGGCAATCGCAAGTATGTCAGTTACGGTCGAGGCCATGACGTCGGTCAGATTTATACAAGCATCGCCGGCATGCTGAACCTGTTGTGCATCATAAGCGCTGTGTATATGACCTGGTGCGGCAGAGGTGAAATGATAGGAGCCGAAGAAGATGACACCTGATATGGGCGCAATCCTCGGGGCTTTTACGGTCCCTATTGATATTCCGACGGATCCGATGTCAACGCTGTGGATGTTTCCCCTGTTGCTGTCGATCTCCATCGTTTACAAGGCGACCAAAATGCGAGTGCTCTTTGCCCGAAGATTCGCAAAGGAAGTAGCAGTTTTGTTCGGCACGATAAGTGTCTTTATGGTTTTCTTAGGGGTGGTTCTTATCCTCCTGGTCAAGCTGCTGACAGAATAGCAACTCATACCAATCCCACTCCAGAAGTGTGCGTTCTATGTGATGGACTGTTCGGACTTGTTGGACGTGTGGTGGTGGGTGGAGAGGCACAATATGTTGTGGTTTGGGTTTTTTGGGGGGGCTAAATAGTTTTTGCTTGACTTTTGGGTGGGTGGGTACTATTCTTTTTTGGGAAATCAGTCGATGAGGGCGATATATACACCGGTTTATACATTGTTTTGTCTTTTCTGGTTTTGGGGTTGATTGCTATGTATTATTCGGTAAAGCGAATATTGGTGTTATTTTGCGCTGTTGGGCTTTTGATGGGGCTGTATGGGTGCGCCCCGGAGGTTAAAGAGCCCGAGCCCGAGCCTGAGCAGCCTCCTAATCTGGATGCTGCTGTTGGTGAATTCGGCGAGTTGTTTCAGTATTCGGCGGTTGCGGTGAAGGGTTACGGTATCGTTGCGGGCCTTCCGGGCACGGGTTCGAGTGAATGCCCTCCCGATCTGCGGCAGGCGCTGGTGAAGTATATCCTCAGAGAGACCGGCAGCGGGGCGACGGTAAATCCGAACAAGTTTATTGACAGCCTCGATACTGCGGTTGTGGAGATCTACGGAACAATCCCGCCGATCGCGTTTAAGGGAGATCGTTTCGATATCCGGGTGGCGGCGTTTTCGAGTACGCAAACGACGTCCCTTGCCGGCGGTACGCTTTATCCGGCCGAACTCAAGGAGATGTCCCGTCTGGTGAGTTTTGAGGGGTACACGGCCGTACTTGCACGGGCGGCTGGTCCGGTCTTTATCAATAATCTCGACGGCGACAAGGGCCGTACAAGCGGTTATGTCCTTGGGGGGGGAACGGTCGTGGAAGGCGTCAAACTGGCGATCGGGCTTTACAAACCGGGTTTTTTGGCTGCTGCGGCGGTGCGCAACCGGATAAACGAGCGTTTCGGCCCGAAAACCGCACAGGCGATTAGTCCGGGCGAGATCGACTTTACGATTCCGGCAAAGTACAGAAATCGCAAAGAGCAGTTTCTGAACATGCTGAGACTGCTGTATCTGTCGGACGACGGGCAGCTTCTGGACCGGCGAATCGATATGCTCATCGATGAATTAGTCTCGGCGAGCAATAAGATCAACGCCGAGCATGCCCTTGAAGCGATAGGCAGGCCGACGCTTGACAAGCTCTGGGAGCTGTTGGCGTCGGAGGATGAGATGGTTCGCTTCCATGCGGCAAGGTGCATGCTGAGCATCGGCGACGACAGGGCGCTTGTCGTGTTGGGGCAATTCACGCGGGAGGTCGGCTCGCCGCTGCGCGTGCCGGCCATCAGGGCCATCGGTTTGAGCGCCGAACGCAACAGCGCGATCCCGACTCTCGCCGGGCTGCTGGACGACGGCAACTTCGAGGTGGCATTCGCCGCTTATCAAGAGCTTTACAGACTCCAGGATGTATCGGTGTCCAGGACCGTTGTGGCCAACAAGTTCTTTATCGATCATGTAACCCGTCGCGGACCGAAAACGATTCATGTTTCCCGGGAAGGGATGCCGCGGATCGTTCTTTTCGGCGTTCCGATACGGTGCAGCGATAACATCTTCGTCGAGTCGGAGGGCAAAGATATCGTCATTAACGCCCGTCCGGGTGAAAAATACGTCTCTGTGATGCGCCGACTTGCCAATCGCCCAAAGCTTGTGGGGCCCCTGCTTGCCGGCCGCGATGTGAGCGATATTATCCAGGCGCTTTGCGGGGACCCGGATGTCGAAAGGAGACCGATGACGCGACGGGGACTGGGCGTGTCGTATTCAGACATAATCTCTCTGCTTTCCAAGATGTGTGATACGGGCGCCGTCAAGGCTGATTTTGTCGCCGGCGAGATGACGACGGCGGGATCATTTCTGGAGAACATCGGGGGCAACGACCGATAATACTGTTTGAAGTGTCGCCTTCCAATAGTACAATGTGATCGGAAACGGAATGAAGAAAGTAACAGGGATGTATTCAGCATGGAGATCGGGTGATGCAGCTTGACAAGATAGTTCTCAACGGCTTCAAAAGCTTCGCCGACAAGACCGAATTCAACATCAGTTGCCCGATTACGGCGATCGTTGGCCCCAACGGTTGCGGCAAGAGCAACGTTGTCGACGCGGTCAAGTGGGTCTTAGGCAACCAGAGCCCTAAGAGCCTTCGCAGCGGGCACATGTCGGACGTTATATTCAGCGGTTCGAGCAGTCGCAAGGCCAGCGGTATGGCCGAGGTGAGCCTGATCTTTACCGACGTGGCGGGCATGGGCATCGAGCAGAGTACGTTGGAGATATGCCGCCGGCTCTATCGAAGCGGCGAGAGCGAGTACCTGATCAACAACAAGGTCTGCCGTCTCAGGGACATTCGTGAAATGTTCATGGACACGGGTGTCGGCGTCAACGCCTATTCCATTATCGAGCAGGGTCAGATCGAGCAGTTGCTGCAGAAATCCACCGTCGATCGGCGGGTCATCTTCGAGGAGGCCGCCGGGATTAGCAAGTTCAAGGCGCACAAGAAAGAGGCCCTTCGCAAGCTGGATCGCACCGAGCAGAATCTGCTGCGTTTGGCGGATATCGTCGGCGAAGTCGAAAAGCAGCTTCGCAGCATCAAGCTGCAGGCGGGCAAGGCTCGCAGTTACCTGAAATACAGCGAGCGTCTCAAGGAACTGCGGGTAAATTATTCGTTGGCCGAATATCACAAGATCGTCACCCAGAGCAGCGAGAAGAAGTCGCAACTTGCGCGGATGGAGGAGAGATTCGGCTCGGTGGCGTCGGAGGTTGCGCGGTGCGATGCGACGCTGAGTGAATTGGGCAGCGATATTATCAGTTCGGAAGGCGAGATTAATCGCTGGGACAATTCGCTGATTTCGGCGCGTAGTAAGATTGAGCAGCAGTATGATCGCATTGATTTTCTGCGGAGCCGGTTCGAGGAGTTGACGGGCCGCAAGGCGAACGCCGGCGAGCAGATTCGCCGACTGAGCGAACAGAACGGCCTGCTCGACGCCGAACTGAAGACTTGCCAGGCCGACCTTGCGGGCAACGAAGAAATTTATGCCGTCAAAGTGGCGCGGCTTGACGAATTGAACGACATTATCGGCAAAATCAGCACCGAATGCGGCACGATCCAGGCTACGCTGGACGACGAGAAGTCCGGGATCATCGATATTGTGCGGCGGACGGCTCAGCTTCATAACGAGATTCAGAGCATAAGCACGTACCGCGACAGCCTCAAGGGTCAAAAGAGCCGGCTGAGCGGTCGGGCAAGCGCCGCCGAGGCCCAGCTTACGGAGCTTCTGGCGAAGAAGGCGCAGCGCAACGCCAGGCTTGACGATATCAATAAAGTGATCGGCGAACTGACGGATAGCCTGGACCAGAAGCGGCAGCAGATGACGGAGATCGACAGTGCGCAGGCTCAGGTCAACGAACAGTTTGTCGCGGCCAAGGAAAACCGCAGCGGGCTGATGAGCGAGAAGCGAATCCTGGACGATATGGAGACGCGGCAACAGGGTTTGAGCGGCGCCGTCCGGGAGATACTCAATGAAGCCGGGCGGGGCGGCGAGAGCGGGCATGATTACATCGAAGGGATAGTAGCCGATGTGATCAGCGCCGATGCCGAATACGCCGAAGCCGTCGAGGCGGTGCTGGAGGGCATGACCGATGCA
>QNBS01000100.1 GCA_003644175.1 Planctomycetota bacterium
AGAGCAAACAGCAGTTGGCTCGCGAGCAGCAGACCCGGGCCGCACTCGAAAAACGCAAAGTCGCCGAAGAGCAAAAACTCCGGGCGATGAAGGAAAGAGAAGCGCTAGCCGAAAAACGCCAACAGCAACTCCAGGCCGCCCGAAAAGAACAACAGGACTTATTTGAAAAACGCCGCCGCGAGGCCCTGGCCAGGAAGCTGGCCGACGAAAAACTCGCCGAAGAGTCCGAAAACCTGCTGTCAAAATACCTCTACGCCGTCGGGACAATAACACTCACCATCGCCGCTCTCCTCTTCCTGAAAAAACGCTACCTGTAAACACCCCGGCCCTTCACCACAGACCAAACCCGGACCGTCCCGGGCCCCTAAGACCCGATCTTGGGTGATGAGGCGATCAGGGCCCGAAGAAAGATTAAATCCCGGTCCTCAAATTCGGTCCGACCGGAGACGATTTCCACCATATCCAGCAACTTCAGCGCCTCGTCGGACACTTCGCCCTTCTCCTTGGCCTGCTCCCGGCGAAGATTGATCGGCCCGTCACCGTACTTGTCGTGCATTTCCTTCAAAAACGCCTTGTCGGCGTCGTCCAGATTATCGGCGTCAATGCTGTTGTAGCCGGCCCACATCCGAGACATTGCTTCAAGGCCGGCAAGGTAAATCTTCTCCCCAAGACAGAACTCCCTTGGCGACCCCAGACCCCACCTGGCGTACAACTCACCCTCAAATACGTCGGCGGCAAGCTCTATCTCCTCCTGATCATCCACCCCGGCGTAGATGTAATCGTACCTCCTCACAACGAATGACTTCTCCGGGTTGCTGAGGAGTTCGTTGCCCTCAATCGCGCGGTAGAACCGCCACTTCGCATCGGCCCGGACATAATCCGAGATCGGCCCCTCGCAGATCGGACACGTCGGTTCCGGCACGTCAACCACCGTCGAACCACAGCCCTGACAGACATAAAACGCATCGGGAATCCTGGCGGCAATGCCAAAAAACGATTCCAGCGACTTCAGAATCTCTTCGGCTAATTCGCAGTGCTGAACATCCACCTTCCACGCATGGCTGATATTCTGAATCGCCACGGCATGGCCTTCCGGCTTGAGGCGATCTATCAGTATCGGGTAGCGCTTCTCCAACTTCGGCAACTGGATATTCGTAAGCAGCTTCAGATTAAGCTTCGTGCTCGAAACGCGGATGTCGGATTCTCCCGGCTCGACCGGCGCAACTTCCATATCCGTCAGCATAGTCTCGATGGCTTCCACCCGGATGGACTTCGATATCGCCAGCCCCGCAAAAAACGATTCGATATTGAGATGTTTCTCCCTGTGCGCCTGCCTTGCGCAGGCCCAGTAAGATTGCACCGCCTTGCTCTCGTCGGCGTAAAGTAACTGCAAAACGGCGACCGTCTCGGGGTATTTCGATAAAGCCTCTCCTCCGTAAGCCCCCGAAGACGCCAGTACGCACGACACCAAACAGGTAACCATGCCGAGTTTTCTCATTCTACTCCCTCCCAAACTGCATTAGAAAATCTTGTATATAAAAATCATACATTGCTTTTGCGCTCCGTCAAGCATATTATCGGGAGTAAAATCAACCCCTAAAGCAGAAACGGCAGAGCCCCGCAGGGCTCTGCCTTGTTGTTTATGTGGCCCTTCCCGTTATCTTGCTTAACCGTCAACTCGCGGTGTCTCGCTACTACGCTCTGCCATGCGTGCAACTCCCGGTTGAGACAATTTGAGGTCGGGCTAACTTGACCGTAAAGGCCAGTTTCCAGGGCCACTCTCTACTCAACTAATCCTACGGTATATCGGCACAGACAGTTCTAAAAGTTGAAATTTTCGGCGCGTGCACAAACACATTATTGAATATGCCGATTGAATTGGAAATAACCGCTATGAAGCGGCGCCGGCCGAACGCTTATCCATCAGCTTCGTGAACGACTCGAACAGATAACCGGAGTCGTGAGGTCCGGGAGATGCTTCCGGGTGATACTGGACCGAGAAAGCATCGAGCGCGTCGCAGCAAATACCCTCTAACGTCTGATCGTTGAGGTTGATATGTGTAAGACGAACATCCTTGTCCTTGAGCGAATCGAGGTCCACGCAAAAACCGTGGTTCTGGCTGGTAATTTCGATCGCTCCGGTCTCCAGATTCTTCACCGGGTGGTTGGCCCCGCGATGGCCGAACTTCAGCTTATACGTCGTGCCTCCGAGGGCAAGCGACAGAATCTGATGGCCCAAACAGATTCCGAAAATCGGCGCCTTGCCCAACAGTGCTTTGGTCGTTTCAATCGCATAACTCACCGGCGCAGGATCGCCGGGCCCGTTGCTCAGGAAAACGCCGTCGGGCTTTTCGGCAAGCACCTCGGCCGCCGACGTCCGGGCGCCTACGACCTTCACCTGGCATCCGTAAGACACCAGCAGCCGAAGGATGTTGAACTTCATGCCGAAATCAAAGGCGATGACCTTATACTTCTTCTCTGGCCTGACTTCCTTGCCCGTCAACACATCCGAGACAGCTTCCGTCCACGGATACGACTGCTCAATCGTAACATCCCGAACAATATCCCGCCCGACGAGCCCCGGATATTCGTCTAATTGTTTTTTCAACACAGCCGTATCGAGTTCGGTCGACGAAATGATCCCGCGCATCGCGCCTTCCGTGCGGATATGCTTTACGAGTTTGCGCGTGTCAATGCCTTCCAGCCCCACAATGTTGTTGGCGGCCAGGTAATCGCTCAGCGCCAATTCATCCCGCCAGTTGTTAGGATACGCGCAATTCTCCTTGACCACAAACCCGCCGGCAAAGAGCCTGCGCGACTCGACGTCGCCCGCATTGGTCCCGTAGTTGCCGATCAGCGGATACGTCATCGTAACGATCTGTTCGTGGTACGACGGGTCCGTCAGGATTTCCTGATACCCCGTCATCGCCGTATTGAACACAACCTCGCCGCACCGGCGCCCCCGGGCGCCGAACGACCGACCCTTAAAAACCGTTCCATCTTCGAGTAATAACACCGCGTCTGCGCCCATGTGAGCTTTCCTATTGATAATAAAGTTGAATCGGCTTAACGCCCGACGGGCGCCGCGACAGCGACTCGATGGCCTTGACCACCGCCTGGCCGCCGCGGATCGTCGTCACATAAGGAATCTGGTTCTCCAGCGCCGCCCGCCTTATACTGAACGAATCCATGATCGACTGCTTGCCCACCGTCGTGTTGATAATCATGTCAATCCGGCCGTTGATAATCGAATCGACAATGTTCGGCCGCCCTTCGGTCATCTTCAGCACAAACTCCGACGGGATATTGTTATTGATCAGTTCAATACACGTACCCTTGGTCGCAACGATCTTAAAACCCTTCTCGCAAAGCGCCCGCGCGATCTCCACCGCACGGGCCTTGTCCTGATCCCGAACGCTGATCAGCACCGACCCCTCCGCCGGAAGACTGTTGCCCGCCGACATCTGGCTCTTGGCGAACGCCATACCGAAGTCGTCCGAAATCCCCATCACCTCGCCCGTCGACAGCATCTCCGGGCCCAATATCGTATCCGTGCCCGGGAACTTTATAAACGGAAACACCGCCTCTTTCACGCAGAAGTGGCTGCGATGCACTTCTTCGGTGAAACCCAACTCCTCCAATGTCATCCCCGTCATCACCTTCGCCGCAAGCTTGGCTAACGGAACGCCGATTGCTTTGCTCACAAACGGGATCGTTCGCGACGCACGCGGATTGACTTCAAGAATGTAAATCTCGTCGTCCTTAACCGCAAACTGCACATTCATAAGCCCCTTGACCTTCAGTTCAATCGCCAGCAGCTTCGTCTGCCGCTTGATCTCCTCCAGCACCTTTTCGCCGACCGATATCGGCGGCAGCGAACACGCACTGTCGCCGGAGTGGACGCCGGCTTCCTCGATGTGCTCCATGATCCCGCCGATTACAACGACCTTGCCGTCGCTGATCGCATCGACATCCAGTTCCGTAGCGTCGTCCAGGAACTTGTCGACAAGTATCGGGTGTTCGCCCGACACCTCGATCGCATTGGCAACGCATGTCGCCAGCGACTTTTCGTCGTAGACGATCTCCATCGCACGTCCGCCCAACACAAACGAAGGCCGAATCAACAGCGGATATCCAAGCTTCTCGGCGATCTTGAGCGTCTCATCGTATGTCATCGCCGTTCCGCTGTGAGGCTGGCGCAGTTTGAGTTTCTCTACAAGGGCATTAAAGCGCTTGCGATCTTCGGCAAGCCCAATGCTGTCGGGACTTGTCCCGATGATTGGCACGCCGGCGGCATGAAGTGCGTCCGCCAGCTTCAGGGGAGTCTGCCCGCCGAACTGAACGATCATGCCGTCCGGCTTTTCGGTCTCCACGATGTTCATCACATCCTCGAACGTCAGCGGCTCGAAATACAGCCGGTCGGATGTGTCGTAATCCGTGCTCACCGTCTCCGGGTTACAGTTGACCATGATCGACTCGACGCCGATTTCATCCATCGCAAACGCCGCATGAACACAACAGTAATCGAACTCGATACCCTGCCCGATCCGGTTCGGACCGCCGCCTAAGATAACCACCTTGCGTCTCTTTGTCGGATTCGATTCGCACTCCTCCTCGAACGTCGAGTACAGATACGGCGTGCTCGCTTCAAATTCCGCTCCGCACGTATCAACCGTCTTGTAAACCGCCCGAATCTGCGCCTGCGTTCTCTGTTTCCTCATGTCGAGTTCGGTTACGCCTGTAATCTCAGCCAGGTAATTGTCGCTAAAGCCGTATTCCTTGGCCTGTCTGAGCATCTCATCATCGAGCTTGCGCCCTTCGACCGCCTTGATCTTCGCCTCCATATCGATAATGTCTTTGATGTTGTTGATAAACCACGGGTCGATCGCGCACAGATCGAATATCTCATCGGCCGAAACGTCCCTGCGAAGCGCCTCGGCAACGTACCATATCTTGTCCCAGCAGTTCGTCCGCAGCCGCTCTTTAAGCTTCTCGTCGCTCAACCCCGTATCGATATACCTGCCGTCTAATGAATAGCGGTCGATCTCCAGCGACCGGATCGCTTTCTGCAGCGATTCCTTGAACGTTCTGCCGATCGCCATAGCCTCGCCCACCGATTTCATCTGGACCGTCAGTTCCGGACTCGTGCCCGGAAACTTCTCAAACGTAAACCGAGGCCACTTGGTAACGCAATAGTCAATCGTCGGCTCAAAGCACGCCGGCGTCTTCTTCGTTATGTCGTTGGGTATCTCATCCAGCGTGTAGCCCACCGCCAGAAGCGACGCAATCTTCGCTATCGGAAATCCCGTCGCCTTGGACGCCAGCGCCGAACTCCTCGACACACGCGGATTCATCTCGATCACATACAGCCTGCCGTTTGCCGGATTAACCGCAAACTGGATATTCGATCCGCCCGTCTCGACGCCGATGGCGCGGATAATCTTCAGCGACGCATCACGCATGACCTGATATTCCTTGTCCGTCAGCGTCTGGGCAGGCGCCACGGTAATGCTGTCGCCGGTGTGAATCCCCATCGGGTCAAGGTTCTCAATCGAGCAGACAATAACAACATTGTCCCTGCCGTCCCGCATCACCTCCAGCTCGTATTCCTTCCATCCCACTACCGATTCTTCAACGAGCACCTGGTTGGCCGGACTCAAACCCAGTCCCCAGTTGATATAATCCTGATACTCTTCCATATTGTACGCCACGTTTCCGCCCATGCCTCCCAACGTGTAGGAAGGCCGGATGATCGCCGGAAACCCAACGTATTCGACAATCCTGCGGGCCTCTTGCCACGAATGAGCATATCCGCTCTTCGGCACTTCAAGTCCGATCTCTTCCATGATCTTCTTGAAGCGGTCCCTTTCTTCGGCCCGCTTGATCGACTCCAGGTTGGCGCCCAAAAGCCTGACGCCATATTTATCCAGCACACCGCTTTCTGCAAGCGCCACAGCCGTGTTCAACCCTGTCTGGCCGCCTAAGGTCGGCAGCAGGCTGTCGGGCCTCTCCGCCGCGATAATCTTTTCAACCATCTCCGGCGTAATCGGCTCGATATACGTCCGGTCGGCCATCTCAGGGTCCGTCATAATCGTCGCAGGGTTGCTGTTGACCAATACGACCTCAAAGCCCTCCTGCCTCAGCACCTTGCACGCCTGTGCCCCGGAATAGTCAAATTCACAAGCCTGACCGATCACAATCGGCCCGGAACCGATTATCAGTATCTTCTTAATATCCGTCCGCTTAGGCATAAAAACCCAATCTACCATCTACAATATACAATATACAATCTACAATCGTTACCGATAGTGGTTCGTTATCGGCATCCGCCTGTCCTTGCCGAACGCCTTCGGTGTGATCCGCACACCCGGCGGAGACTGTCTTCGCTTATACTCGTTGAGGTCCACCAATCGCGCAATACGCTTAACGGTCTCGGCGTCCAGGCCCGCCGCTGTCAACTCCGCCGGCGACTTGTCCTCTTCAATATAGCCTTTCAAAATCGTATCGAGCAAATCATAATCCGGCAGCGAATCGCTGTCCTTCTGGTCGTCTCGAAGCTCGGCGCTCGGCGGGCGTTTGATCACGCTTTCGGGAATAATCTCCCTGCCCGCCGTCCTGTTGACGTATTCGGCCAGCTCATAAACCATCGTCTTGGGCACATCCTTGATCACCGCAAATCCGCCGGCCGTATCGCCGTACAGCGTCGAATAACCCACCGCCGTTTCGCTTTTGTTGCCCGTCGTCAGCACCAGATACGAAAACTGGTTCGACAGCGACATCAAAATCGTCCCGCGTATGCGGGCCTGAAGGTTCTCGTACGCCACACCACTGTCGTCCCACCCCTCAAAGAGCTCCAGCGTCTTATGAAAACTCCCCAACGCATCCTCAATCGGCGCCGTATGAAACGACATGCCCAGGTTCTCAGCCGTACGCTGCGCATCGGTTTGCGTCTCGGCCAGGTTGAATCGCGACGGCATGGTAACGCCGACGACATTCTCCGCTCCCAGAGCCGCCACCGCAATCGCGGCCGTCAGCGAAGAATCGATCCCGCCGCTCAAACCGATAACCACCTTCTCAAATCCGTTCTTCCTCACATAGTCCCGTGTCCCCAGAACCAGCGCCTCATACACCTCGCTCGCCTCGTCGCCCGCATCGGCACATGGATGCTCGACCGCCGCCGATACGGTCTTGACGGTAACTGTCCCCTCCTGCGGCGCGGTGATATCGACCACCAGCAGATCCTCGTCGAACGCCTTCGCCCGGCACGCCACCCGCCCCGACGCATCGACAAACATACTGCGCCCGTCGAAGACCAGTTCATCCTGCCCGCCGACCAGATTGCAGTATCCGACCGCACAGTCAAAATGCTTCGCACAACGGCTCAATATTTCCTGCCGCCGGCCGATCTTGCCTAAATGAAAAGGCGACGCCGAGATATTAACGATCAAATCCTTTCTCTTTGCGCCCTCCAGGAATTTGGCCGGCCGGTCCAACTGCCAGATATCCTCACAGATCGTAAACGCCACCCTCACCCCCTTGACCTCAATAATCAAAGGCTCACAGCCGGCGTGGAAATAACGCTTCTCATCGAAAACGCCGTAGTTGGGAAGCACGCACTTTCGATAAACCGCTGCCGGCCGCCCGTTTCGCATCACACTCAGAGAATTGTACGCCATCTCATCATGACACTCGGCAAAACCCGCCACCACTGTAATATCTCCGCAACGGCCCGCAAGCGTCTCGACCGCTTTTTGAT
>QNBS01000101.1 GCA_003644175.1 Planctomycetota bacterium
GAACAGCTCTACGCGGGTCTCGTCCAGCGGTGCGCCGGCACGAGCAAAAAGCCACTTAACGGCACGCCGAAAGCAGGCGACGATCTTGAACTGATCCGTATTGGCGCAGGCGGCGAGGGCGGGGTCCTTGTTCGCGGCTAATTCGCACAGATCGGCAACCGATTCGAATGAAATACCGGCGCGCCCAAGCGCCTCGGTCAGACGTGCGCAGGCGGTTTCCGAAACCATGTGATAATGATCACAGCGACATACGAGTATGTTCGAGGGTTGGGACATATGACAAAACTTTTCCGTATCAGCCCTTGATATCGTAGCTCATGAGGACGTCGCCGTGGCGGATGTACAGCCTGCCGCCGCAGACGACCGGATGGGCCCAGTGCTTTCCGTCGCCGAGGGGCGCCTTGAACGAACTGACGACGTCAAACTTCTCCGGCGTGGGTCTTACCAGTGCGACGTTGCCGCTTTTTTCCTCGTAGCAGTACAGCAGACCGTCGGCAAAGGCGACCGCGCCTTTGCATTTCCAGTGGGTTTCGTATTTCACCTTGCCGGTGTCCCAGTCCAGGCATACCCATGAGCCGTCGCCGTTGTTTCTCCAGTTGGCGCCGTAGATATAGCCGTCGACGAACACAACGCCGCCGTGATGGCAGTCGAGAGTGGTATCGACCCATTTTCGTTTGAAGCTCGTTCCGTCGGCTGAAAGCTTTAGCATCGCGCCGCCGTCGTCGTATCCGCTGGTGGCGTAGACGGCGCCGTCGTGATGGATCGGCGAAACGGGATTGATTTTCTTGTTGTGGCCGAACTGGTCTTCCAGTGAATCCTTCCAGAGGAGTTTGCCGGTTTTGGCGTCGACAGCAAGGACATACTTGTCGGTCATGGTGACGATGATTTTGTTGGGGCCTCTTTCGACGAGGATGGGCGAGCAGTAACAGGATCTTTCACCTTCGACGAGGCAGGTCCAGACGGTATCGCCGGTCATCTTGTTGAGGGCGGCGATAGTCGCCTTGCCGCCGCCGGGCGTACAGATGATGTTGTCGCCGTCGATGAGGGGAGATTCTGCGATGCCCCAGGCGCCGTACTTGCCGCCGAACTTGTTGAATGCATCGACCGTCCATTTTTGATCGCCGGTTTTGGCGTCGTAGCAGAAGACTTCTCCCATGCCGCTGATGATGTAGAGCCTGTCGCCGTCGATAGTCGGCGTGCCGCGAGTGCCGGGCATGGACTTGCGCCATTCGGCGCCGTAGGTCTTTTTCCACTTGGGTTTGCCGTCGGTATCGAATGCAAAGAGCACGCCTTTCTTCTTTACCATGCCTGTCGTATAGATCGTGCCGTTTGCGACGGCAACGGTCGAGTAGCCGGAACCGAGCCCGTCGACCGACCAGAGCATTTTCGGGCCGCCTTCGGGCCATTTTTTCAAGAGACCGGTCTCTGTGCTCTTGCCGTCTCGATTCGGGCCGCCAAACTGAGGCCATTCCGCATCCTCGGCGGGTGGAGTCGAAGTCGGCAAAGAGGCCATCGATTTTTTGCCGCTTACATCAATGCAGACCATGTGGCCTTTGGCGTTCCTTGTATAGATCCTGCCGTTTGCAAGGACGGGCATTGTCCAGCATCTGCCGCTGAGAATCTTTGCAGACGAAATGGGCTTAAAGGCCTGCGCCGAGACCTCGGCGAAATACAGCGTGCCCTTCTCGCTCAGGACAATCAGCTTGCCGTCGGCCGCCATGACAGAGCCCTTGCCGATCTTTCTCTCTTTCCATTTGACCTCGCCGGTCATGAAGTTCATGCAGATGAGCTGCTTGTCGTCGATGCCGTAGAGGTATCCGTCGATGAGGACCGGACCGCTTAGCTGGGACCGCATATTCTTGTTGTCCCACAGCTTTGTCGCGGCGCCGCCGGTAACATTGAACAGGGCGCAACCGCGGTTGTACCCGGAGGTGACGAAAAAGTAATCGTTGTAGACAATGGGGTCGGAGGCGTTGACATCGTACTTGGTTGCCCATTCGGCTTTCCACAACTCTTTGCCGGTTGCCGCGTCGAGGCCGAAGATATGCCTGGATCCGAAGAGGGCGAAGCACTTGCGGCCGTCCTGCGTATACGGAACCGCCGAGGCGTAACCGGAGGCGCCTGTGCCGTTTTGCCATATTACGGAGCCGTCGTCTTTGTTAAGGGCAAGGCCTGCGCTGCCGACGTTGAAGACGACCATATTGTCCTGGACGACCGCCGAGCCTGCAAAACCCCAGGTGGGCGGCTTCGGTTCGGCCTGCTTATCCCAGATGACCTTGCCGGTTGCGGCGTTGAGGCAGAATATTTTGCCCGTCTTGCTTATGGTGTAGACCTTGCCGTCGGCGATGGTTGCAGTGGCGCCCGGGCCGCCCTCATAGTATTTGGGATTGAGCTTTTCGGGATATTCGTGCTTCCAGATCTCCTTGCCGGTTTGGGCGTCGAAGCACCAGACGACGTCGGTTTTTTTGCCGACATTTCCCATGGCGTAAGCCCGGCCGCTGCTGACCGTGACCGACGAAAAGCCGACCCCGGTCTCGGCTTCCCAGAGGGGCTTTGTGTCGTCGTTCAGCGACGAGGCGTCAAAACCTGTCTCTTTCGAGATGCCGTTATAGTCCGCCCCTCGCCAGTGCGGCCAGTTGGCGGCTCCGACAGCAGAGCAAACCAGCCCGATTACACACAATCCAACAGTTACATTCGATCTCATGGTATTCCTTCAAAATAAGAGTACTTACAGACCACGTGATTATAGTAGAATCAAGGACAAATGTCAATGCCGCTGCAGGGCCGAAAAACGGGCGTTTCCGGGGAATATCGGCGGCCTCTCAGCATTGGTGTGCGGTCGGGTGGCTAATCACATACTTCTTGCCTCAAAGCCAGCGCTCCGGTCGGGCAGGCACGTGCGCATTTTTTTGCTGTGTGTTTCAGGGCGTCTGCAATCGTGCGGTCGAACGGGACGGCGACCCGAACGTTAAACCCCCTGCCGACGAAGGTCAGGCCGAGCTTTTCGCCTTCCTGTGCGGTGATTTGAATGCACAGGCCGCAGTCGATGCACTTGCCCGATTCGTAGATCACCTCGCTGTGCTGTGTCTGCTGCTCGAAGAGTCGACGCGGGCCTTTGTATCGGCCCGGACGGACCCGATAGTCGTGGGAGTATTTTCTGAGCTTGCAGGCATCCGGTTTGCGACAGTCGCAATGCAGACAGCGAGACGATTCGGCGGCGGCCTGGGCGGCGCTGAATCCTGCTTCGGAGTCGGCGGGTGTTTGTCTTGCCGCGTCGCCTGCGCAGGCTTTGAATCTTTCGACTTCATCTTCTTCGAGCCGGCCGATGCGCGTGTTGAAGGGTCTTTCGGGACCGGTCGGGTTCTTCGAGGAAAGATACTGATCGATGGCGATCGCCGCTTCCTTGCCGTCTGCAACCGAGCGGACAGCCCGTCTTCCGTCCCTTACCGCGTCGCCGCCGGCAAAGACATTGCCGCGGTTGGTCTGATAAGTGTTGCTGTCGACGGCGATTCCTTTGGCGGCGGCTTTGAGGCCTAATTGTTCAATTTCTTCTGCGGCGATCTTGCCGACGGCCAGAAAGACGGCATCGAACGATTTGCATAATTTATCGAGCGATTTGTCTTTTCCGATTCTGGTGTTGTGCTGGAATTTTACACCGAGGCGGATGATCTGGGCGATTTCGCTGTCCAGCACATCGCCGGGCAGTTGATCCCGGCCGATCTCGTATCGCAAGGCGCCGCCGGGCTCTTGGCGCTCGTCGAAGATTATGCAGGCGTATCCCTTGCGGGCGAGGTAATATGCAGCGGACAGGCCCGCGGGACCGGCGCCGGCAATCGCAACCCGTTTGCCATTGGCCGGTGCGCACTTTGGCTTGTAAGGGTTTGGCGAACTCAGGTCTGCGTCGGCGGCGAATCTTTTCAAAAGGCAAATGGACAGCGCTTCATCGAGCTGGTTTCTCCTGCATACCTTTTCGCAGGGGGCGGGACATATCCTGCCTAATACCGCCGGCATCGCAATATCTTCTTTGATGGTCGCGATTGCGCGATCGAGGTCGCCGGCGGCGATTTGGCGTATCATCAGCGGGATGTTCATCTTTGCCGCACAGCCGATTTGACAGGGCCCCATGCAGTCGCCGGCATGGTCGCTGAGCAGCAGTTCCAGGGCCGTTATTCTCGCCTGGCGAACCTGGTCGCAATCGTTCACGACCGTCATGCCTTCCTGGGCGATCGTGCCGCAGGCGGGCGTCATCTCATCCGAATCGGCAAGGCGAACCATGCACACCATGCAACTGGTCGACGGTGTGCAGCCGTTTAGAAAACACATCGTGGGTATCTCGATACCGAGTTTGGCGGCGGCGTCGAGAATCGTCGCGCCGTCGTCCACCTCCACGGACTGGTTGTCAATTGTCAATCGCACCATCTACTCAACCTTGATTGCATCTTCCGGACACGTTCTCCTGCAGGTATCGCACCTGACGCATTTTTCCGAATCGATTTCATGCTTTTCCCAGGGCCGCATCTCGATCGCATCGACGGGGCAATGCTGGGCACAGAGCGTACAGCCGATGCAGTCGTCGCCGACGGTGTACGTAATCAGCGCCTTGCACCTGCCGGCGGGACAGCGTTTATCGATATGGCTTTCGTATTCGTCGCGGAAATACTCGATTGTCGACAGGACCGGATTGGGGGCGGTCTTGCCCAGGCCGCAGAGGCTGGACTCTTTGATCTTCAGAGCAAGTTGCCGAAGGTCTTCGATATCGCCTTTTTTGCCCTGGCCGTTACAGATACGTTCGAGAATATCGAGCATTCGCCGCGTGCCGACCCTGCAGAATGTGCATCTGCCGCAGGACTGGTTCTGGGTGAATTCAAGAAAGTAGCGGGCGATATCGACCATGCAGTCGGATTCGTCGAGAACGACCAGCCCGCCGGAGCCCATGATAGCGCCTGCCTGCGTAAGAGATTCATAATCGACGGAGATGTGGCCGAGTTTAGCCGGTACACATCCGCCGGAAGGCCCGCCGACCTGGACTGCCTTGAAACGCAGTTCGCCGCCGATGCCGCCGCCGATTTCTTCAACGACTTCGCGGATGGATATGCCCATGGGCACTTCGATGAGCCCGCCGCGAGCGACCTTGCCGGCAAGGGCGAACACCTTGGTTCCCTTGCTTGCCTCGGCGCCCAATCGGGCGAAGGTCTCGCCGCCGCTGCGTATGATCCAGGGCACAAGGGCGTAGGTTTCGACATTGTTTATCAGCGTTGGCTTGCCCCACAGGCCCTTGTGGGCCGGGTACGGCGGACGAAGACGCGGCATGCCCCGCTTGCCCATAATACTGGCGAGAAGCGCCGTCTCCTCGCCGCAGACAAAGGCGCCGGCGCCGGGGACAATTTTCAATTCGAGCGAGAAATCGCCGCCTAAGATATTTTCGCCGATAAACCCGCGCCGGCGGCATTTGTCAATCGCCTCTGTCATCCGCTTGATCGCCAACGGATACTCGGCGCGGATGTAGAAGTAGCCTTGCGTTGCGCCCACGACGCGGGCGGCGACGGCAAGGCCCTCGATGATGCGATATGGGTACGACTCCATCAACATGCGGTCCATGAACGCGCCGGGGTCGCCCTCGTCGCCGTTGCAGACGACGTATTTCGTACCGCTGTCGCTGTCGTGCACGGCGGCCCACTTCAAATGCGTCGGATAGCCGGCTCCGCCCCTGCCGCGCAGGCCGCTTTGGCGAATCTCATTGATAATCGCCTCGGCGTCGAGAACGTTTACGCATTTGGCAAGCGCCTTAAAGCCGTCTTTGCTTATGTACTCATCGAGATCGACCGGGTCGATTACGCCGCAGTACTCGGTGGCGATATTCTTTTGCTTGCCCAAAAAATCGGCAACGGGCTTGTCGCGGACGTCGATCGAATATCGCGTAACCGCCGGCAAGTCGCCGCCGGCAAGCAGGTCGTCGAGCAGGGTCGAAACCCTGGTTGATATCCTCTGTTTCAGTCCGCCGGGCCGGAGGTGTCGCAGCACGATGGACCTTGCATCTTCCGGCTGGACCCGGGCGTAAAGAAACGACTCATTGGAAGGCAGGACGATCTCCAGCAGCGGCGTCTGGTGGCACATCCCGACGCATCCGACACGTTTGACCAGTGCGTTGATGCCTGTCTCTTCCAGTGCATCGTTGAGCGCATCGTTTAGCTTGCCGCTTCCGCGTGCGATACAGCAGGAGCCCAGGCCGATTCGAATCTCGGCCTGCCGGCCGTCGGTCGCTGCGGGCGCATGGGCCTTCTTTGCGCTGACGGTTTGGCGGTGCCTGAGGAAATCGTCGAGCACCTCACCGACGCTGTGGGCGGTCAGATGGCCGTAGGTAATGTCGCCGATCTGCACGGCGGGCGCCAGCGTGCAGCAGCCTAAACAGGCCACTCGCTCGATGGTGAACAACTCATCAGGGTCGGTGTCGGCGCCCGGTTCGATCCTGAGATAGCGATGGAAGGCGTCGTAAACCTGTTGTGCGCCCTTGACGTGGCAGGCCGTGCCGACGCACACCCGAACGATGTATTTACCCGCCGGACGATGCCTAAACTGGTCGTAGAATGTTGATATGCCGGTGATCGAGGCGGGCGTAATTTCAGTCGCCTCGCAGATATGCTCGAGCACTTCCTGCGGCAGGTATCCGTAGTGGTCCTGGATCGCCTGGAGAATCTCGAGGACCTTGTCCGGCGAAGCGCCGAGGCGTTCGATCGTGCGGTCTGCAAATGTCGGATCAAGCTGCTCGCTCACTTGGCGATTCCTATACAGTAGAGATTCTCAGTCGTTCGAATATATATTCGGCCGTCGGCAAAGGCGGGCGAGGCGAAACACTTGCCGCCGACCTTGCACGTTGTGATTTCCCTGAACTCGTCCGCCGCCTCAATAATGTGCATAACACCCTTGCGATTGAGAAGGTAGAGCTTGTCGCCGACAATGCTCGGCGAGGCGTTGAAGACTGCGCGGTCGAACTCGTGGTCCCACAGTTTTTTGCCGTCGGCAACGTTATAACATGTCAGCAATCCGTCGGTGGTGAGAATCCAGACCAGCTTGCCGTTGCTCACCGGGCTGCAGATGTCGGGTATATCGTCTTCGGCAAACCATGCAAAGTGGGTTTCGGTTACATCGCCCTTGCCGCCCGTGCGGATGGCGACCAGCCGGCTGTAGGGCTCGACGGCAAAAACGAGGCCGTTTGCGTATATCGGCGAGGGTGCGATATCACCCATGATGCACTCGGCCCGCCAGATTTCGACGCCTGTGGCGGGGTCATAGGCGATGACCCACGGGTCGGCGGCGGTGAAAAGGCGGCGGTCGCCCTGCACTTCGGCGACTATGGGCGAGGACCAGGAGTTGCCCACGGGGCGTTTTGTTTCCCACACTGTGCGCCCGGTAAAAGAGTCCAGCGCGATGACCTTCGACAGGCCGTCATCGGAGGTTGCCTGGTCAAACTGAACGATTACCTTATCCTGGTGTATCGCCAACGACGACGAATAACCGTAAACACTGTCCGGCACACCGAGCTTTCTGAGCCAGACGCGATTGCCGTCGTAGTCGAAAGCGGCGACATTTCCCGTTGCGAAAATCGCATAAACACGCCGTCCGTCGGTAACGCCGGTGCTGGCGGCAAGACCGGTATCCTCCATCACGTCGAGCGGTTCACCGTCGGCGCCGACGGTGAACCGCTCGACGTGATGGAGGATACCGGTCTTGCCGCCAGCACCGGCGTTAC
>QNBS01000102.1 GCA_003644175.1 Planctomycetota bacterium
AGCCGGGCCTGTTCAAAGCAAGCCGACGACGGCACGAAAGGCAAAAGTGAGCACGCCGAGGAATCCGGGCACTTCACCCCTTCAAGTTAAACCCATAACTTCGCGTGAAACTGTCGGCAGGGCGCGAACAAAGACCACGCTCAAGGAGAGAAATGTTGACGGCGTCCGAAGGGATTTTGCCCGGAAAGAGAGCGGGCGGGGGGCGCAAAACGCAAAAGGCAGTCCCGGTCCCGGCGGTCGAAGGATGCGCGGCGGGACTAATGATTCACCGGCAGGCAGGCGTCCGGACGGCTCACGATCCATCACGCACAAGCAACACAGCACCGAAAGCTCGCGGGTAAATATCAACGGCAACAACAACAATGTTTACATCAACAGCAACGCCGCCGCCTATCCCAAGCCGTATGGCGCAGGCAGACATCACACCAGGGTGCGACACTCCAGCTTCGGGCACAACCGGCACTGGTATGATTGCGGCGGATTTTTTGCGCTTAGATGGTCCAGCTCCAGTTGCGGTCGAGTTGTAAGCTTTGGCTATGGCCGGCGCCATCATTATTACGGGATTTCGTACTACTATCCGAGCTACCACCGCAAGTATGTATTCTACAGTCTGGGCGGCTACTGGCCCAGCTACTACAGGTACCGACGTTACTACTGGTACGGCACCCATCCGTATCGCTGGTACGGGTCATACGTGATTGACCGGCCGGCCGTTTACGATACGTACAACACGTATAATACTTACAACACCTACACGACAGAGGCTCAATACAGCAGCCAGGCCGCCTACTCCAGCGGCGGCTACGATGACTTCAGCGACGTTCGCGAGAAACTGCGACAGGAAGCGGCCGCCCAGACCGAAGACAGCCCGGCAGCGGAGACCACCGCCGATGTCTGCTTCGACCAGGCGGTCGAACTTTTCGCACAGGGCAAGTATGAGCAGGCCGTCTTCAAGCTCCGTGTCGCCATGGTCCTCGATCCCGAAGATGTCATTTTGCCGTTTGCCTATTCCCAGGCCCTTTTCGCCGGCGGCGATTATGGCTCTGCGGCGGCGGTTCTTCGAGAGGCGCTTGAGAATCAGCCCGAAGATGAGGCGCAGCAGACTGTCTATTACCCGCGAGGTCTCTATCAGGACGAAAAGGTCCTGCACCAGCAGATTGACGAACTGGCCAAGAAGACAAGCGAAGAAGCCCAAAATGCCGATTACCAGTTGCTTCTGGGTTATCAGCTTCTCGGCGCCGGGCGGCTGGATGAGGCGATAACTCCGCTCCACAAGGCTCTTGATCTGGATATCGCCGAGGCGCCTTCAATGATCCTGATCAAGCTGCTGGAGAAGATCAAGGCCGACGAGGCCGACGCGGCGGCAGCCGCCGAAAAGAGCATCCCGGACGCCGAAGAAACCGCTCAATCTACTGTAAACGAAGCGGTAATAATTGATAACGACTGATTGCAGGAAACCGCCCGTTCGGCTACGCTCAGGGCAGGCTCTGCGGCGGAAGTTATTTTATTCTGGATTCCCGCCTCCGCGGGAATGACAATTTTGGAGAAGGAATAATGAAACCTGCCGTTTTGATTCGGTTTACAGTGTCTTTGGTTGTTGTGATATTTGCATCTCCGGGTTTGGCGGGCGGCCGGCAGGAGTTTGCCGTTTCACCTTCCCTTGACAACCAGGAAAGGCCCGACGTCCACGGCGAAAGGATTGTCTGGCAGCAACTCGTCGAGTACGCCGGCGTCTGGGCCTGGGACATCTACCTGACCGATCTTGGGGCGGAGTCGATCACGGCAACTGATATCACTCCCTACGAATACGACCAGCAAAGTCCCTCTATATATGGCGACAGCGTTGTCTGGGAGGATAATACCGAAGCCGACTGGGATTTTTTCCTGACCGATATCACCGACCCCGCCGATCCGATCCTTTATGATGTCGGCTATCTCGACGGCAATCAGCGAAATCCCGCGATCAGCGGCAACATTGTCGTCTGGCAGGATGACGCCTGGGGCGCCTTCGATATTGCGGGGGCTGATGTTACCGCACTAATCAGCGGGGCCGGTCAGGACACGCCCGAAGCGGCATACTTCTGGGTTACCGCCCTTGAGACCATTCGTCAGGAGCAACCGGCGATTTACAGGAATACCGTCCTCTGGCAGGACGATTATGACGGCAACGACAACTGGGAAATTGTCTCGGCCGATATATGGCGGCAGAATAATCCGATTGAGAACGTGGTTTCATATACCGAATCCGACAAGGAGTTCTGCTCCGTCTGGGGCGATATTGTTGTGTGGCAGGAAGACTTCGGAGGCGACTGGGACATCTGGGCGGCCGACATTTCAAGGCCCGATCTGCCCGTTGAGTTCCCGGTATCGCAGGCCGCCTTATCTCAGACCAATCCGGATGTGGGCGACAATCTCGTCGTCTGGCAGGACTATCGAAACGGTGAGGACTGGGATATTTACGGCTACAACCTGACGACGGGACAGGAGTTTCAAATCACCGACAACGGAGCCGACCAGATTAACCCGGCCGTCAGCGGAAACCTTGTGGTCTGGGAGGATTATCGCGACGGATACCCCAACATTTACGCCGTCGAACTGACCGGCCCGGAGGTGGCGCGATGCGACGTCAAGCCCGCCGGCGACACCAACGGCGACTGCCGCACCGACCTCGGCGACCTGGCGACAATAGCGCAGACATGGCTAAACTGCGGACTCGACGACCAGACCGCCTGTGCCTGGTGAACAACCTTGATTGACGGCGACTGATTCGATATAATGGCTTCCGTAATGGCATAACGATATATATGGAGGCCTGTGATGTCCGACAAACTGGACCGTCGTTCTTTTCTCGGCAATCTCACCAGCGGGTTTGCCCACAGTCGCGATTTGATCTATGTCTCTGCGCTGCTGCGGCAGTATTTCACCGACGAGAAGATTTATGAAACGTGGCGCCTCTGCGAGCAGCAGGGGATCAACGCGATGATCCTCCGCATCGACGAACATGTTATTCGGCTGGTCAAGACCTATCGTAAAGAATACGGCGGCAAGTTCCACTGGTTGGCCCAGTGCAAGATAAGCGCCGCCGATATCGCCGTCGATATCCGGAGGGCGGTCGATAACGGCGCCGCGGCCGCCTATATCCACGGCGGCGTCGCCGACAAGCTTGTCGAAAGCAATCGCCTGGACCTGATTGCCAAGGCGATGGAGATCACTGCCGAGTTCATGTCGAAGGTCAAGAAGCCCTGGATCGGATACAAGGTCCTGGGTGCAGGCGCTATCCCGCCGCGCGAGGGCTTCAAGTACGCTTTCGAGAACGGATGCGACTTTATCTGCGTGGGCATGTTCGACTTTCAGGTTGAAGAGGACGTCAAGATCGCCAGAGACACCCTCGCCGCAAAACTCGACCGCAAACGACCCTGGTGTTGACTGTGTTATTTGGCGGCGTAATACTACACCAAAGGAGTTCTGCAAAATTGACGCCTGCGTCATATGTGCAAAAAACAGGAAACCGCCCGTTCGGCTACGCTCAGGGCAGGCTCTGCGACGGAAGCTGTTTTATGCTGGATTCGGCGCTTTCGCGGGAATGACAAGCGAATCTTACACTCGGCTAAAGTGTTACGATTTTCTTAAGTAATGTATGCCAAATCGCAACTTTGCAGAAGCCTTATACGTTTTTAGTATTGTTCGAGGTGGCAGAACTCGGCGTTTTCGAGCCAGGTGGCGGGCCTCGATACAAAGTCGATAATGTTCTCCAACAGGAAGTAGTGCTTTTTTTCTTCCCGGGCAAGGCGCATCAGGAGCTGCTTTTGGGCGTCCTGGTATACAACGGCTGCCTTTTCGGTGTAAAAATCAATGCTCTTTTGCTCGATGGCCTGCGCTTCGGCGTAGAGATCGATCTGTGCTTTGTCGAGATGGAGGGTCCGGCCGGTGTCTTTCATTTCGGCAAAAATGTTTTTTGCATGGTTGAGGAGGTCGGTTTCGGGGACTTCGGCCGAGCCCTGCTCGATGTCGGCGAGTACCCGGTAATGTCCGGCTTCCTCGTCGGCGAGCATGGTCAGGATGCTCCTCATACCGGTGTTTTCGACATTGGCGGCGAGGTCGCGATAGAATTCTTCGCCGTCGGTTTCCATCTGCATGGCGTACTGCAGAATATTCATTTTTCACTCCCTTCAAATACTGTTTGTTGCCGCAGGCCGCAACGGGCAGCCCCATATTTTTTGAATCGTCTTTTTGCCCGGCGGACAACAGTTCCATGGCCGAGACGGCCCAATTGCGGCCATAGGGAGCCCGGCGACAGGCCGCCGGACCGATATAATAACAAGACTTTTGCAAAATTGCGATTTGACATGTTTTTGGAAAAGAAAAGGCCAGTCGCCTTTTTCTTTTCTCAGAGTTAAGTTGTGTTTGGAGAATACTTTAGATGATTACATAAGAAAATCGAAAAAATGATTTTCTTAAGTAATGCATGCCAAACCGCAATTTTGCAAAAGTCTTGTAATAACATCCATACGGCAATTCAGATGATTTTGCTCAGTGTTTTTTGCCCCAATAGCGGCAAAAAACCAAAAATTGACAGGCAACGGATTTGCCATTGCCCCTGCTGTGCGACGACGGTCGCTTCAGTCGCTACTCGACTTTTACCGTTTCGTCGAGCGGCATGCCGAGGCGTTTGAAACGTTTGGCCCGGCTCTTTTGGTCGCCGGTGTTGATTTTCTTTGCGAGCTTTCCGACTTGTAGTGCATGTTTTCTCGGCACGACGAGCACACCGTCGCCGTCGGCTACGATTACATCGCCGGGAAAGACGGTAACGCCGGCGCAGTTGATGGGGAAGTTGTAGGATTCTGCGATGAGTCTTCCCGGGCGGATTCCGCGTGTGCTGTGAGCGTTTTTGCAGTAGACGGCGATTCTTTTGGTCTTGATGATTTCGTCGGTGTTACGGGTGCCGGGGTTGGGTTTCTGTTGAATTTGCTTTGCATGACGCATCGGGAAAATAGAATGACCATGCTGCCCAGTAGTCGGCCACTGTTCTGGCCAGAACAACGAAGGCTGCGAACGATACGCCCCACCATGGACTGTTGGGGAAAGCCAACAGGACTGCTGTAAGGAAGGGTATCGTACAGAGGTTGACGATCACCCACAAACTGATTGCATTTAGGGTTTTTGTTTCGGCCTTCGTGGGGCCGTTGAACTTCCATATAAGCGAGCCCCAAAGCACGTCAAAGCAGAGGAGTGCGACGACGGTCCAATTGAACTGCTTCCACAGAGTCACCGGCAAAGAGCGGGCCAGGGTGAAGAACAAAGCAGCTTCTACTGTGAATGCGAGGCAGTCTACTAAGAGCCACATGCCATAATGGTGGTGACTTGGCGTGGGTCCGTAAAACTCGCAGGAATGACGTAACATTCCATGGTAGAACGCGACAACCAGAAGCAGGAGGCTGCATAGTGACGGCAACCGAGCCCACTGGATTCCACCGGCGTCTGGACCCAATACAAATTGCATGAATGCTTCACTAATGGCCAGTGCAATGACAACAGCATATATCGATGTAAAGCTTTTGACCACTGACTCGATTTTCTTTTCACACATGGCTGTTGCTCCTACAATAGGTAGAAGTAAACAGAGATGCCTCGTCGGTCCCTTGAGTTTCTTTCAATTTGGGTGACCCTTCGGATATCCCGGAGGCGGAGGGGGAGTCGCCGTTTGCGTCCACACTTCATGCCAGCGCCTGCGGGTGAGGACAAGTCCCGCTTGAAAGGCCAGCGGAACGAATATCGCCGGCGCGATGACGTCCCAGGCATCAAGATCGAAGATATCCCACACGCCCGACGATTCTCCTGTGGCGAACTCAGCCTGCCCTAATTGCTGCTCATCTGCGAACATTGCGACAATGTCTGCGTTACCCGATGCCAGGGCCAGCTTTGCGGACTTGTTGCCAATTGCAGGCCATATGTCATCCATCCAGAGGAAAACGAAGATCATAATGCCGATGGCAAAGACCTTAGCACGTACTGTCTTCGTGAACCGATAACTGAGCAAATAGCCAGCGCATCCGTAACAAAACGGTTCAAGGAATGTGTCTGCGAGACCAAATAGCATCATCTGTAAAGGGAAATTGTCCATAGGTGGTCACCATAAACTAAGAGACTGGACCCGGCCCGGCTAACGCTCCTGCGTCGACTCCATAAGTGTTCCGCACGCGCTTAGACTTCTTGAAGTAAAGCCACCAGATGAGGAAGTAGAGTACCTCTCTGAGCCCGGTACCCAAGATGCCGCCCACGCAGACGGTAAGCGCTGCAGCCGGCAGATCCCCCAGCAAGAACAGCGCAATGATCTCAATTCCAATGAAACCGTACAGCCGGATGAGAAGGTATCTTTTGGCAATCACCCGTCCATTCGGGTTGCCGCTCCAGATCATGCAACCGACCACAAGCCCATAGAGCAGGAGAGTTGTCAAGCAGACGTTCTCCCACACGATCGCAGTCATGAAACTCGGGAATCGCTCGAATGCCGGTTGGGACTCTTCCCATGCGCTACTCATGTGCCCAAATGACAACAAAGGACCAACTATCGTCAAAGCAACGCAAAAAAACAGCAACCATCCACCGACCCCTCTTGGCCCCGACGTAGTAGAGGGCGCAACAGATACTGGAATCGGGGCGACCGCTGTGGGCGGCGTAATGCGTGGAGCCATGGGTGAAGTTGATCCCGGCGATGGGGATGCGGGAAGAACTGTGCCCAAAGGCGTCCATTCAAGCATTCCTGCTTTCCAGGCAAGTGTGCTAGGGGAGACCGTCCCACTGTCTAGCATCGCCCGAACCTGGGCAATGGTATATGGTCCCTCCTGGCTGTTGTTTTGGAAGATGTGGATTAGGGGCTGCATGTTCTCATTGAAGCCCTGCGCATGCTGTCTCGCGGTAACAGTTGTCATTGGGGACTCCTTTTGTTATCTGGGGACTTGAGTAGAAAGATGGATGTGATGGCTACGACGATTGTGCCGACATTCACCACCGACCAAATCTCGCGTGTGAGGTGGACGGGAAGGATCGGATTGTAGACTGCCGCAGTGACGCCGAGGACCCACATCCAACCCTGTTTGTCTCGTGCATGGGACTCAACCGCCAGCCACGCAAAGACGGGACAGCAGACCCAACGAAGGAGGATGTAGTATCCATAAGGATTTTCCGGGTTCAGCGCCAAGAGGAGCATAGCAGACGCGATTGTCTGAGGTATCCAGCCACGTTTCATCTTTGCCTCCAATAGGTAGTACGGTCTGTCGATGACGGGTATAGCGTATCGCTCTTTTCTCCATGAGGACTTCAGACCTCTTTTTATCCATTCGTCAAAAAACGCGCGGGGCTTGAGGTTGAATTGGAGGTTTTATAGAAATGTCCCGGTTTTTATGCGAGACGATGCGGAAAAACGGACCAAGGAGCGTTTTCGGCGCTCACGCCGTGGCGGTGGCGCAGACGCTGCGGGCAAAATTGGCTGGCAGGATCGGCCTACCGCGGGGGTCGGTTTGGCATTCGCCTGCAATTTGGTGACGAAACGGCCCCGAAGTCGCCGCGCTGCCCAGTTCGGATAGACTTGCCAAGTCAGGGGGCAGGATGCCCATGCCACTGCCACTTGCGGACGGACGGAACTTACTTGTCTTTTACGGTTTCGTCGAGCGGCATGCCGAGGCGTTTGAAACGTTTGGCCCGGCTCTTTTGGTCGCCGGTGTTGATTTTCTTTGCGAGCTTTCCG
>QNBS01000103.1 GCA_003644175.1 Planctomycetota bacterium
ATCACCTTTGTCTCCTGGCCCTTGTTTGGGCCATTGCCCGTTTTATCGTCCGGTGCGGATTTCCTGCACCCGCCCAGGCAAAGACAAACAGCCAACATCAAGACCCATACTCTCATGCCAAATCGTCCAGTCATTTGAATCCCTCTCAAAATAACTTTGCCCCTGATAATCGTTTCGTCCTGCTTATATGCCAAAGAAGGCCAAAAAGCAAGTATCATAAAACCCGGAATAAGAAAATTTTTCGGCGGCTTCCCGCGGCCATGCCCCTAAAAGGACTTTCTACGTAAAGTGTATACTTACTGCGCAAAGAAAACCAGGCTCAGAGCCATCACGATCATGCCTATTATCAGACCATAAAGCGACGGGGGCGCTCACCCTGCGTTTCGGTACGCCTCAGGGGACGCTTGTCAGCTTGTAGAGTCGCAGCATACTCGGTGCGGGCAGCGGGCCTTTGACCGGACCGCGCGGATAGGCGTTCATCCTGCCCCGGCCGTCGGTCAGAGGCTTGTCCAGCAGCCGCCTCCAAGTCTGCGTCTCTGAATCGTAAACATTGTATATTTCAATACCGTTGCCGCTGCCGCCGTCGCGATAGCGGAATATGAACTCGTCGTCGGCCCCGCGAATAAACACCGGGTACGTACAGCGGTTCTCCTTTTCACCGGTCATGGCGTCTATTCGCTTGAAACTGGTCCCGTCATAAGGCCGCCCCGTCCTGAAATAGATCAACGGCGCACAATGCATATTCCCGGCAAGATGAACGTACCCCTTACTGTCGACCGCCATCTTGATGGAATTATGACTGTCCCAGCCGACCCTGGAATCCAGCTTTTGATATTGCCATTTATCCGAATCCAGCCGCCGATAACAGCAGACAACATAACGTCGGTAAAACTCGTGAAATCTTCACCTCTTCGGTCTCCTTGAACCGGTCCGCACCCATTCTACAGGATCGACCTTGTAATAACCCTTCAACTCATCATAAAGCTCAGGGTGCTTGCGTTGCATCCGCCTGGGCTTTTCAAAAAATGCTTCCGTTATGACGGCAAAGAACTCCGCCGGATTCGTCGCGCCGTACTTGTTCATGGCCGAGCGCCTGTGTTTTCGCGTTTTCGTGCAAAGCGCCTCGTATTCGGCACTCAAGACGCTCGCCCACGTGATATAGCTTGACCGGCTCTCGAGGATAGGAGCGCCGTCGGCGGCGCCGTCTTCCTGGTCGAGCTGGTGAGAAAACTCGTGCATGACCACGTTCCTGCCGTCATGGATATTCCTCGCCCCGCCCATGACGCTGTCCCAGGCTAAAACAACAGGCCCGTTCCGCCACGACTCGCCGAGCCGGACGCTCCGGCCCTCGATCACCATCACGCCGTCCCAGGATGTCTGCTTTGCAACGTAGGTGTGAGGATAGACGTAGATGGTCTTGAGCTTCTTAAAAAACTTTGTCTTTCGATTCAGCAGCAGCATGCACGCCTGCGCCGCGATTGTTACCCTGATTTCGTCGGTCATCTCCAGGCCCTGGCAGCCCTTGAAAGTCTTTTCCGCAACAAACACATTCACAAGCCCGCAAAGCTGCTCTTGCAAGTCGTCCGGCAGACGATTATAAAGAGGGATGTTCTTTTCTATGTGCCCCTTCCAGTCATCGGGGAAAGGCGCACGCATCAACTTGCCTCGTCGCGCATCTCGAGCCCTGCGCCTTGCAGCCACAATCGCCACAAGCACAACAACTACCGCCGCCGATATTATAATTGTCGGAAACATTCCAACTCCTTTGCCGAAATGGTGTACATTGCAATACCCTTTCACAAATGATGCGAGGGATTCTGTCCGGTTCAGGCCCGCCGGTCAATGCACAATATACACTAATCGCCGCCCGGCGTCCACCACCGAAGAGCCGCCGCCCCCTGTCGACTGGGCCGCTGCCACTAAGCCCGGTCAGGAGAAACTCCTGAGATTCTGAGAATTTCCCGGAGCAGGGCGGGACCGTGCAACTGTCTTTGGATCCTGAGCCGGTTATGATAAAGGCGAAACAGCCCCATTATGGGACGCCACCGGCATGTCGGCCTGTGTGAGGGCGTATATACAAACAACCGCCCTAAACAGCCCAAGTCGCAAGGTTATTGTTCCGATATCCAAAATGTGGTTTGAATTCAAGAATCAACGCTTTATTCCTTAAAAAGGGGCGGTGCGATGGAAAAAGAACCAGAAACATCCGTGCAATCGGCGTCGGGACACAATATGGATATCCCGATTGACTGGTCGGTAACCTCACGCTATTTCGAAGATGAAGATACGCTGATGCAGGTGGTGGGGATATTTGCTGAAGACTCTCCGCAGACCGTCCGGGACCTTGCCAAGGCTATACAGACGCAAATATCCCAGGATGTTCAATTGCACGCTCACAGCCTGAAGGGAGCCTCGGCTCTTATCGGGGCCGAACATCTGCGGCAAAGAGCCTGGCGGCTTGAATACGCCGCCCAGGAGAAAAACACGGCGGCGTTTGAGGCGCTGTTTGACGAGACAAAGGCCGAGTTCGACAAGCTGATGTCGTTCCTTTACCGCGCCGATTGGATTGAAGCAGCAAAAGAACGCCACTGCAACAGGCAACAGGCCGAGCAGGTATGAAACATCTTTTGGAAAAGAAGGCGATGGAATGAGTGGATGGTTCTCCATTTTGATCATTGATGATGACAGGATGGTTACAGACAAGTTGGAGAAGATCAGCGGCGCCAAGGCTGCAAAGAAAAGGTTCAGCCTGGCAGGCGTTTTCTCAAAGGGCGCCTGAAGCCCTTTATTTGCAGGCGTGCTACCGCTTGTCAACGGGCAGGGGACAGAACCGCAATCAGGATTACCATCAGTTTCTTCATTCCATTAACCTCGCTTTTTCCTCTCGTTCTTTTTCTTCTTCCTGGTTTTCGCAGCGTTGGGCTGTCTTTTTGCCGGTTTTGTATAGTTGTCGCCGTAAATGTCAATGAGTGCGGCTTTTAGTTTTTCGGGCCAGTTGCGGTTTTCAAAAGCGCACACGAGCGGATCGCCGCTTTGTTTCATCCAGTTATGAAGCCGGCCCTGCATCTTCTTGATTTCGCTCCTTTGCTCTGCGGAATCGATAAGGTTGTTGAGGCAGTCGGGGTCATTTCTGAGATCATAGAACTCCTCGGCCGCGCGATATCTGAACATCTTGACGCGCTGTGCGGCGAACTTATTCGTTGGAGCGGCCTCGACCATCGCCTTCATGGTAAGGCCCTCGTTGTTGTTTCGGTACCAGAATCTGCCGTCGGCCCACGGATTGAAGATATAGCCGAAGCGCTTATCCTGGACGCACCGCATCGGGACAGCGTCTCCGCCGGCTTTCATGTCTATCTGCGTAAAGACCACGTCGCGTCCGGATTGCTTTTCGCCTTTCAACAGCCCCAGGAAAGAGGAACCGTCAAGCCCCCTGGGTATGCCCAGACCGACCGCTTCGAGCACCGTCGGGAAGAAGTCGATCCCTGAGATAAAGTGCGCCTTATCGACGGCGCCTGCTTTTACCATTTGCGGCCAACGAACGATCCACGGCGTCCGCGTGCTGGCAAGATAGGCGTTGCATTTTGCAAACGGTATGGCGATGCCGTTGTCGGAGAGGAACATCACAAGCGTATTCTCCTCGAAGCCCGACTCCTTCAGGGCCTGCAACGTCTTGCCGAAGGTATCGTCGAGTCGGCGGACGGAGTTGAGATAGCAGCTCAGTTCCTGCCGAACGCCCGGCAGGTCGCAGACAAAACCGGGAACCGCAACCTCATCGGGCTTATACGTCTTTGAAGGTTCCTTTGCCCCCTTGATTGGCTTGCCGCCGATATGATACGGGCGATGCGGATCGTGCGAGTTGACCATAAAGTAGAAGGGCTTATTCTCGCGGCGACACCTCGCCAGAAACTCCTTGCAGTAAACTGTAATAGAGTTCCGGATCGCGGCCGGCGCCGAGTTCCTTCTGGTCATGCACAAAATCCCATTTGTAATCCGCATGGGGCGTTGAGTGCCCCACCTTGCCGAGAATACCGGTAAGATAGCCGGCATCCCTCAGCGTCTGCATGACAGTCATCACCAAGGCGGCGCCCAATCCTGCGGCCCTTAGAAAATCACGACGATTCATCATTGTCCCCACTAATCCTTATTGTTCTTCTCAAGATACCCCGACAATTTCTGCATTTGCCGATACAGGCCGCCGGGACATATCAGTATAGCCGCAAACCTTGAAAATATCAACCTCCCGGAATATAACGTCGACTTCCAACCCAGATCGCCAATCCAGAATAAGAAAACAAAGCAAAACGCTTCAAATTCGTTTAACCCCAGGGTTCGCCTGAGGTTCGTAAACACCATCTCGATGTACATCGGGATTCAAATTCGTTGAGCCCCAGCCCTTCTTGTGGCTCTTGTTCGGCAAGAAACGCTGTAATCACCCCACAAATCGGGGGCTGCTCCAGCATCGCCAAGACGGGCAATGCCGCTTTGAGGCTGTAATCACCCCACAAATCGGGGGCTGCTCCAGCTGATTTCGAGTTTCGATGCTTTCGGACAGGGCTGTAATCACCCCACAAATCGGGGGCTGCTCCAGCACTCCTTATGGAGAAGGAGCTTATCGTGTCGCTGTAATCACCCCACAAATCGGGGGCTGCTCCAGCTTATTCCTTCCATCATCCCGACAGCAGTGGGCTGTAATCACCCCACAAATCGGGGGCTGCTCCAGCCCACTTTCGTAACCATTTTACTCGCAAACGCTTATAACGAAAACACTTTCCAAAAACCATACCAACGTCCTCATTTAACAGGAAACTTCCACTCCTTTTCAATTCCATATTTCTTCATAACATCACTAAACAACCCAAATTCATCTATCACAAACTTTAAATGATGATGGAAAAACGCTCTACGCACCTTATTCACGGCGGTCTTCTCCGCCTCTTTACACATTGTTTGTGCCAGTATCTCACGAAAATCAATATAATGCGCCCCTTCCTTCTCGCTCATCTTTTTGGCTTTGACAACCTTCTCTTCAAACGCCAGCACCGCCTCGACACATTTCTTCTGCAGATCATTATATGCCCTAAACCCTTTTTCGTAAACTGTATGATACCGTATCTTCCCTTTTTCGTGCGGCATAAAGTACTCACATATCCGCCCAAGAAACTCAGCGTCATCCAACACATATAACTTGCCGTAATCACTCACTGAGAAGACGATGCTTTTTTCGTTACCCACTGAGCCCTCCACGGGCAACTCGATGCTATCATTCGACCACACAATTTTATTACCCAATTCCTTGCGTACACTCCCCAGGAAGTATTGCGCCATCATCAGACACAAACGGTCTCGCGCCAGCGTTTCATACAAGGCTGGATTAGCACCCTCGAATCGCCCAATCGCATCAATATGATAATACTTTTTATCCAGCCCAACGTCCCTCTGTCCGCCGCCGCTTTCCAAATGCTCTTCCACAAGCTTCGCGAATCCCTTCTTGCTGTCATACCAGAACTTCTTGCGCAAGAAACCCCTGCGGATAGAAATATGCTCCTTGAACCATGCAACCTTCTGCTTGTAATCTATTTCATCCTTCTTCCCAAGCCCCACATAATCGTAGAGCTTCTGATCGCCGATTCGGCAAAGTCTGTTGAGAATCTGATCACACACCACCTGATGCATCTCGTTTATTGTGGAGGTCTGCGCAAA
The DNA here is from genome assembly GCA_003644175.1 of Planctomycetota bacterium. Taxonomy (GTDB): domain Bacteria; phylum Planctomycetota; class Phycisphaerae; order Sedimentisphaerales; family Anaerohalosphaeraceae; genus B28-G16. Next base: position 5,701 of record QNBS01000103.1, read on the forward strand.
AATTGAATATACCCGCCCGTCGATTCGCTCGGCCAGTTGCAGGCGTTTCAGTCCCGCCTGAAAATTCTCAACATCCTTGCCAACCAGACACACCAGCAGCCGGTTGTACTCGCCGGGATTGAAAGACCTCGTGCAATTTTCATTTACGTATTGAAGAATGTCCCGCGCCTTCTCGTGAAGTGTCATCTCGTTGGTCGCCGCCTTCTTCTTTTCCCACACCCCTCGAACATGCTTTACTCTGCCGTCTATTCTTTGCTTAAAAGCTTTCCTGCCAATCCCATGTTGCTCCAGCACAAATCGCGGCAGGAAGACGTGATTATCCTTATCTGTGACCTTCACTACATCCAGAATGTTCTCCACATGCTGCCGATACCTGTACAGTTTTGCAATCGCATCGTCGCCCTTTCCCTGAAGGCTAAGCAATACAAGGTATTTCAATTCGTTAAGCCCCATGCGATAACTCCGAGGCCCGGCATTCTTATCAATCCTGACGATAACATTGTTCTTACTGATATAGTATGACTGATCTTCGTCTTTTTTTGAAAAGTCGACAACTACCTTGCCTTTGGTCCTGTGCTTTTTGTGTTCGTCGCCTGCCCCGGCCTCCTCCCTGACAATGTGTCGCCGCCCGAAGCATATCTCACTGTGTTGCGCCTCCAGATAATGCAGTGCAAACTCGATGAACTTGTCTTTATGGCGTTTCGGATTCGTCCCCTCATTGTCGTTTGCTCTTTTCTTGTCGCCCTGCTCTCCGTGGTAGTATTCATACGCCTCCGCAGGGATGCGTCCAAGCTGCGCGAGTATATCCCTGAAAAGCAGCACGCGTTTGTCCCACGCCTTCGTGAAACGACTGTCTTTCAGGCAATACATCGAAAGCGCCTTCCGAGTCAGCTTGTACTGTCCTTCGTTTTTCTTAAGCCCACTTACCGCACCGTACAAACGATCCAGCACCCGCCGTTCAACAAAGAACGAAACGAAAAACACAACCCCCGCCGTAGTGATCCGGTCGCCTTCGAACAGGCTGGGAAACTCGATGATCACTTCAGTTTCGCGTCTCCTGCATTCAAAGATCGCCCGCTCATACGCCCTTTCCATGATTGTCCGCAACTCATCTTCTGCTGTAAATGTCAGACACCCGGGCGAATGTCGATAGTGGGAGAAATAGTTTCTTAACGCCTCGGCCTTCGCATTGGCCGCTTGTGTGCTACACTTGATCAAAGCGCGTGTATCCTCATCGTACCAGTCGTGCTTTGAATACTTTTCATGGCGTAACAGCGACTCGACAAAAAGCCCGTCGTTCTTATCTCGATTCACAAGAGCCTTGTTGAAGGCAATCGTAAAACACCATTTCCGAGCACCTTGATATTCATCGATAGACAACTCTCTCTTTTTCGAAGTCTGCTTTGACACTTGCGCCATTGAGCACCTCCCATTCCAGATTTTAGTGCGATCTTTACCTCATGCCTCCACAACACTCCCAGCGCCAAACGTTGAGCAAAGCAAAATACGCCGCAGGCGGGCTCCGTCGAATCCGTAATCCTAATTTCTAACTTCCCAATCATCTAAACCGCCCGCAACCGATTTGTCAACCAAAAACCACATCAATCCGCAGATGGCCGCAGATAACCGCAGATATTGCAACTAATCCACCCAACCCAAAACCTCTGTTCCATCTGCGCCCTCTGCGAAATCTGCGGACAGCTTTTTTTTTCGTGCCCTTCATGTCTTCGTGGTGAATTTCATTTAACATTTGACAAATATCAAACGGCATGGTATAATGCGTTGCGTATTTAAGGACAAAGCAACACCAAAAACAGGGGGAGTAAAAAACCGTGTCCATCCAAAAAGAATCGCAGGCCGCAGGCCTGCCACCTATGATTAACCTCGGTCTTTCAGCCAAGGATGCTCCCCACACCCAAACAAGCGAAACGAACCGTGCGCCAAGCTAAGCTGGTGCAATTCAGCAGGTGTAATCCTGCCCGGTCAAAGGTTAGCCGCCCGGCCGGAATGAACATGTACGTATAAGGAGGCAACAAAT
>QNBS01000104.1 GCA_003644175.1 Planctomycetota bacterium
GTCTTATTGCGCCGACGCTGATTTACGGGCACAGACGGTTGGGGCAAACGCCGGAACATGTAACCGCCGGCCCGCTGGTCGGTTCGGTTCAGCCGAACATCCCCTCGGAGATAAAGGAGTCGCCTGAATCCGGCGATACGATACTGGACGATCTGACCTCCGCCGGCAAGGCCTGTTTTGACGCCGGCGCCGAGTTTGTCGCCTGGCCCGAGACGATTGTGCTTTCCAGCCTCAACAGCGGTTATGTCGATCTTTGCCAAGAGGGCACGCGGCCGAAGATTTACGATCGGATCATCTCCGACCACACAAAGGACACCGGCTATGTGTTGTTGGGTGCGCATTCGGCGGATGTCGATGTGGCGACCATGACGATCACCGACCGATACAACTCGGCGTTTCTGTACACGCCGGCGGGACTCCAGGACCCCAAACGCTACGACAAGATGCATCTGGTGCCCTTCGGCGAATATATCCCGTTTAAGGAAAGTGCGCCCTTTATTTACCGATGGATCCTTAACCTGAGCCCCTACGATTACGACTATAACCTTACAAAAGGCGCCGAATTCACGACCTTCGAGATGAAAACCGATAATAAGAAGTATGGCTTTGGCGCCTTGATCTGCTACGATGACACCGACCCGAAGATTGCCCGCAGGATGGTGGTGTCGGACGCCGGCGCCGAAAAAGCCGACTGGCTGGTCAATATCAGCAACGACGGCTGGTATGTTCGATACAAGAACGAAAAGGTGCTGCCCAGTGTCGAGTTGAGCCAGAGGACGGCGATAACCGCGTTCCGGGCCGTCGAGAACCGGGTGAGCATTATTCGCAGCGTCAATACGGGTATAAGCTGCCTGATCGACTCGACCGGCCTGATCCGTGACGGCTTTATCAGCGGCAATCTTCCGGAGGCGGCGATGGACAGGCAGGGCGTTGAAGGCTGGTTCGTTGACCGGATCGCAATCGACGACCGGGTAACGTTTTTCAGCCGGCACGGCCAATGGCTGGAGTTTTTGTGTGGAGCGGTGATTACGGCAGTTGTTCCGGCGGCCTGTATCGACGCCGCCCGCCGGCGAAGAAGCGGCAAAGCGGATCGTTGAGGCGCGATGCATGAACGATCGAGTTTAGAATTTGGAGATGCCCAAAAGATGAGAATGCCGACGGTTTTGATATTGTTGTCGATGGTTTTGCAGGCAGGCTGCATCGAAGAGCAATCGCTCACGAAGCCCGTCGGCGAGCGGTCAAAGGTGGATGTTTCACGTCTGAAGTCGAGGGCGCTTGGGATTGTTCGCGAGGCGCTTGCCGACGAGAGCGGAGTGATACGAAGTCATGCCATTGAGGTCATCGTTACAACGAAGCGACGAGAACTGATGCCGCAGGTGCTCAAACTGCTCGCCGACGAGCAGATTCATGTCCGGTTTGGCGCCGGCGTTGCGGTCGGTGATATGGAGTACACACCGGGCGAGTATATGATCAAGTCGATGCTGGAGGATCCGAATCCGAATGCAAGGATCGCCGCCGCCTATGCGCTGTCGCGGTTAGGCAGGGCCGAGTATGCAGAGAAGATTCGCGATGCGGCAAAGAGCACAGACCAGACCGTCCGCGCCAACGCCGCTTTATTGTTGGGTAAACTCGGCGACAAGAACAATCTGCCCTTGCTGTATGAAGTGCTGCACGCCCCGGATTCGGTCGACAAGGTGAGGTTTCAGGCGGTTGAATCCATAGCGAGGCTTGGTGATGAACAAATCTACAAGAACAAACTGTGGGCGTTGCTGATCAGCAAGTATGCCGACGACCGCGTGTTGGGCATACGAGGTATGGGCCTGCTGAACACCGTCGATGCGAAGAATGCGATTATCACGATGCTGAACGACGAAGTGGGGGAGGTTCGTTTGTGTGCGGCCGAACAGTTGGCTCAAATGGGCGATCTGGCGGGCGAACAGGAGGTTGTGTCGTATTTTAAGACACAATCGCCCGATCTAAACGAGGCCTCAGTCGCCAATATCTTCGCGACTATGGCGATTGGGCGGATGGCAACGGCGTCCGGGACAAAATATTTGCCGAAACTCCTGCAGAGTCGCTCAAAGGTGGTCCGGCTTACCGCCGCCCAGTCGGTGCTTCTCCTTGTCCCGACGGAACATGCGCCTTGATGAAAAGCCGTTGCCCTGCTCCGCTGAAAACGTTATGGCAGAGGTGTAAAGTTCTTAACACTGCGGTTTTGGGGCCGGGGGCCTGTTTTTGTTGACTAATAATAATTCCAGTTAAAAAACGCCGATATTTCGGTAGCCTGACTAAACCATAAGCTTTCTGGATTCGGCGCTTTCGCGGGAATGACATCAACGGTCAATCGGCTCTAATTAACTGAATTTGATATAAGGGGTGCTGTTTTGCCGGCTATTTTTCTTTGATACTCCGGATTCGCGTTTTTTATGGGACGTCCGGCTAATAACACGTAACTGGTTTCGGGCTAATATTTTAGCTCGCGGCAAAAATAACTTGACCTGACGGCTTTGGTAGCGTACAATCATACCAGTATATATTCGCAGGTTTGTAAATGCGTGCCGGGGCAGATGGCGGCAGGAAATACTGACAGCCGCCGCTATGGTGTCAAGGGGCAATTTAATCACGAGGAAAGGAGTTTGGTTTTGAGTACTCTTACCAAGGTATTGATTGTATTGCTGTCGCTATTCTCTATTTTTCTGTGCGGGACGGTGGTGACTTATGTCGGCAATGCCAACAGCTATAAGGCGCTCTATGACAAGGTGCAGGGCGAGATGACTGTGCTTGCCGCTGAGATGGCAAGTGTGCAGCGACAATACAATGAACAGGTGGACGCCGTTGCAGCTCTTAAAAAAGAATATAACGCACGTATCCAAAAGCTCGAGGACGTAAAGGGCACACTGACGGCGGACCTTCGCAACGCCGAACGGGCCTGTTTGCAGTATCAGAATCGGGCGGATAGTTGGCAGGGCATTCTGACCGGGTCCGAGCAGACAATAGGCAATCTTGTGGTGTCGCTCGAGGCAACGCGGCAAGTGTTGGACAAAGTCCGAAAGGACGACATCGAAGAGAGCAAAGAGTTCAACGAGTTGACGGCCCGCCTTTACGAAACTATGGTTCTGTTGCAGGCGCTGCAGGCCGACAAGCGTCGGCTGCTCGAGGAAAAGAGCGGTCTCGAAGATCTGCTCGGTCGGGCCGGCGTCGGCAAGGCCGCGCGTAATGTTGTGACAGCCGCCAAGGGTTCCGCCAGGGGCGTGGCGTCCATGCCGGAAATAACCGATCTGAAGGGGCTGGTGTCGGAAGTGGACGAGTCGCTGGTTTCAGTGTCAATCGGCTCGGTCGACGGCGTGAAGAAGGACATGCGTTTTCATGTGACTCGAGGCGATGAGTTTATCTGTGATGTTGTGATTACACATGTCGATACGAACAAGTCGGCCGGTGTGCTCGATCTGAAGGTGGACCAGCCAAAAATCGGAGATACGGTAAGTACAAAGCTTTAAGATTATGAGTCCAACACGAAAACCAGTTGCAATCAGTGATCTGTATACCGCTGTTTTGGCCCTTGCGACAGGCGTGGTGTTCGCCACGGCGGTGTTTGTTGCGATCAAATGCCATATAGACTACTCAGCGATATTCAAGATTACGGAGTTAGCCCGTTAGTCGCCTGTTGCCTCCGGGCGAGCAGGCATCGTTGCCTGGCGACATCTTAAATATTTGCCCCCTATCCAAGTTTGAAGGGAGTCAAAGTGATACTGGACACGATTCTGGGCTGGTTCAGCATCGATATGGGAATCGACCTGGGCACCTGCAATACCCTCGTTTGTGTTCGCAATGAAGGTATTGTGCTGAATGAGCCTTCCGTTGTCGCAGTCCGCAAGGGAACGAACATTGTTCTCAACGGCGGCGAAGCCGTCGGTCTCGTGGCGCGTGAAATGTTAGGCAAGACGCCCGGCTCGATCACCGCCATCAGGCCGTTGAAGGACGGCGTCATCAGCGACTTCGAGATTACCGAAGCGATGCTGAGCTATTTCATTCGGAAAGTGCACGGTCGGGGAGGTCTTGTGCGTCCGCGTGTGGTCATTGCCGTTCCAAGCGGCATTACGGCGGTTGAGCGCCGGGCGGTGATCGACAGCGCCGAGCGCGCCGGCGCAAGAAAGGTGTACCTTGTCGATGAGCCTATGGCCGCCGGCATCGGCGCCGGGCTGCCGATTACCGAGCCCACCGCCTCGATGATCATCGATGTCGGAGGCGGCACGACTGAAGTAGCCATAATGAGCCTGGCCGACATCAGCACCTGCGAATCGATTCGGACGGGAGGGGACGACTTTGACGAAGCCCTGATAAACCATCTGAAGCGAACGTACAATCTCCTTATCGGGGAGCCCCGCGCCGAGCAGGTCAAGATACAAATCGGGTCGGCCGCTCCGCTGGACCAGGAGTTGACGATGGAGATTGCAGGTCGCGATACGATTTCCGGCCTGCCCCGCAAGATTGTGATTACCAGCGAAGAGATTCGCGAAGCCTTGAAAGAACCCATCGCCGGGATTATCGAGACGGTAATGCGAACTCTCGAGCGAGCAGAACCCGAACTTGCCGCCGACCTTATCGAAAGCGGAATGCATCTCTGCGGGGGGGGCAGCCTTCTGCGTGGAATGGACACGATCCTTTCCAACGCCACGGGGCTTCAAGTTACCCACGTGGAGGACCCGTTGTCCTGTGTGGCGCGCGGGACAAGCGTGTACCTGGAGAACCTGGAGATCTGGAAAGACACCCTGGATCAGACGGGCTATAGTTGGGAGTAGCCGCAAGGCTGCTGTCGTGATGTGTCGGCGGACGCATCAACCGCCTCGTTGCTGCCGGAAGCGTCAAAAAAATGTTGCACAAACAACTTAATATATCGCGCGGAACGCTTTTTACTACACTTCTGATAGTCGCAATCGCCTTCCAGGTGATTCCCAGGGCGCATACCGACCGATTGGCCAATTTGTTCTCGAAAGTGTTCAAACCCGTGCTCGATGTTGGTCCGAGAGGCTTTTCGGATATCCTGGGGCCGGCGGGTGATGCGGAGAAGTTTGTATCAAAATCCAGGTACGATGAATTATGGAAGATCTGCAAGAATACCGAGGCGGATTTGCTGGAGATGCAGAGGAGGTATGAAGTTCTGTCTCGCGTGCGCAGCGAGCTGCCCAAACCCTCCCCCGGGCTGGTGTTGGCCAACGTCATCAGCTTATCCATCGACGGCTTTGGGCACAGGATTGTGATTAATGCAGGAACCAGCAGCGGGATAGAGACCGGACAGTACGTGCTGGACACCAGTCAAACCAGTGTTGTCGGCTCTATCAGTGGGGTTTTTGAAACGACCGCAACCGTGAGGCTGGTGACCGACGCCAGGCATATCATTATGGTCGGGATCCGGCGTGAGGGCGCCGACGATTATATCGAAGGACCGATGGTCGGCGACGGACGAGACGGCTGCCGGATCGGGCTGATTCCAATAAAAGAGCATGACGTTCGTGTCGGTGATACCGTGTACGCATCGGCAAAACGTGGACTGCTTGATACGCCCGTCGTCACAGGCGAGGTGGCCCGGGTCAAGCCCGACCGGAACAGGCCGCTCCTGTGGGACATCCGTGTCAGGCCGCTCTTTGAGCCGGCTCGATTGACGGAGCTGGCCGTCATCGTAATGGTTCCGCAGGAAAAGGAAGATTAGTCGTGCATAAATACTTGACACTTCGTCGCATGCATGGGGATCAAACGACATGAATATGCGCTGGATGAGATTCATGGTTTTTCTGCTGTTGGCGACGCTGTTGAATGCGGGTAATGTCCTCAACACGATATCCGTGACCAGTCTGCAAATCAAGCCGGACCTGCTGTTGATCACGCTGGTGTTCTTTTCGATTAATATCGCAACAACCGATGCTGTCGCGGCCTCTTTCGCCATCGGCTTTGCGGCGGATATTGCCGGCGGGACGATGGGGCCGTGTATGATCACTTTCGGCGTTATTGGCTCGTTCATTTCACAACTCCAGAGGGTTGTTGTGATGAAACGAATGATCCATCAGGCGGCGGCGATATTCGTTATAGCATTGGTCGCAGGCGGCATGGTCCAACTTCTGTCGTCTTTCAAAACGGACGAATCAGTCTCCAATGTTTGCAGGATGATCTTAGGCGGCGCGGCATACTCTGCGGTTGCGGGTCCTTTGGTGTGGATGTTCCTGTCAACGATGGCTTCGTGGCTGGGCGTCCAGCCGCGTCAGCACAGTCGGTTATCACACAGGTAGGCTATGTACAGACGCCGGCTCTATTTTATTGTTCTTTTCTGCGGTCTGGCGGCGGCGGCCTGTGTCGTTCGGCTGGTCTTTCTGCAGCTTGTCCATGGGGACAATTACAGAGAATCGATGGTGAAGATGCGGATACTGCCGCCGGTCCGGCTGCCCACCGTGCGGGGCAGCATTCTTGACAGGAACGGGCGGATTCTCGCCGTCGACCGGCCGGTCTTCTGGCTGCATATCAACTATCGCCTGAGTTGCCTGCTGGACGAGCGGTTTCGCCGGGCGAATATCCTTCTGGCGGTCGAAAAGGGAACAAGCCCCGAAGAAGCCGAGCGCCGATTCGGCGCCAAATATGCCGACGACATCTCTCGGCTAAATGAGATTATCGGAAAATGCGCTGAATTCATGGGCTGCCCTGTCGAGGAAGCAGTCGAGAGGGTCCATGCGATAAACAACCGCATCTGGCGGAGCAGGGAATTCTATGCATGGTCGGACAACTGTCGCGATTCAACGTTAAGAGAACAGTATCGATATGTACCGCAGAGTAAGGCGATAAAAGAGTTTGAGGAGCGATTCGACGCCGCCGAGCGTATTAAACTGGCCGGCAAAAGCGACCGGCTTGAGATGTACGACCCGCAGCCGTTGTTCAAGCTCGATGATGAGCAGGTTGCCCGAGCCGGACGCGAGTTCATAGACATAAAAGAAATCGAGATATTGACCGAATCCACACGGGATTATCCCTTCGGCTCGGCGGCGTGCCAGATAATCGGCTGGGTGGGGCGTCCTGGCCCTGAGAATGAAAGGCTCCTGGCGGGCGATAAGTATATGAAATACATGGACAATGAGGTTCTGGGCAAAAGCGGCGTCGAGAAGGTCTGTGAGGCCATCCTCCGGGGCCGCGGCGGCGAGATAACATATGACAAGAGTAATAACGTCGTCGATCACATCGAAGCTCAATTCGGCGGAGATGTTCGTTTGTCGCTGGATATCGAACTGCAGCAAAGAATAGAGACTTTGCTGAGCAATGCCGATCTGAATCCACATGCCGACAAATGCATCGGCGCCGTCGTGCTCGATGTCGCCACGGGAGACGTCCTGGCAATGGTTTCCACGCCGGTGTACGATTTGAACACGGTAGGGCAAAATTACAGGAAACTCGCAAGTGACAGCGACGGGCGGCCGTTTCTGAACAAGGCGCTGGCGGAGCACTATCCTCCCGGCTCAACAGTGAAGCCGATTCTGCTGGCCGCGGCGCTGGAAGAGCATAAACTGAGGGCCGGGGAGATAATAAGCTGTCCGTCTCAAAAAGCACCCAGGGGCTGGCCCAACTGCCCCATTCTCCTCAATCACGGCGTTGGCCACGATATCCGGCAAGATGAAGGGATCAGCAATACGGCCCGAAACGCCATTCGGTACAGTTGCAACGTGTTCTTTTCACACGTCGCCAATCGGCTGGCCCCGAA
>QNBS01000105.1 GCA_003644175.1 Planctomycetota bacterium
ACCTTGCCGCTTGCAAAAGCATATTGCATCTCGAAGCTGCCGGCCGGCAGTACCTCGCCAAGAAGTCTTTCCAGCGACTGCTCTCCCAACTGCCCCCGCAGCTTGGGCGCCTTTAAGATATCCTGCAGCGACCTGACATCCGCCCCCAATTGCAGCATCCGGCTGCTTGCGCCCTGAAGCTGTCCAATCTGCGTGTGCAGTTTGTTCAGCATCTCCTGACTCTTTTCAAGGTGCTGAGTAAGGCTCTGCTGGCCCGTCTGGAGATTTTTCGTCAGTGTTTCGCCGTGCGTAGTCTGGCTTTGGCGGATCGCCTCCAACTGCTGCTGCAAAAGCCCGATGGCGGTGCTCTGGCGAACCATCTCCTTGCTTGAGGCGATATTGTTCTGCGCCAGCAGACCCACAAGCACCAGCAGGCCCATCACAAGGGCAATCACAATAATGACCAACACTGTCAACATGTAGCAGTTTCCTCAAAAAAGCGACCTGTCCCGTGCAATTATTATAGATGCCCCTGCTCGATTAGTCAAAATGATAGTTTTTGCAATAGAGTTGTGCTGTTTGACGTCTTTTTGGTATACTATACTGATCACAATTGAAAATTCCCGTTTTGTTCGCGGTAACTTGTTTTCAAATCAATACTTACCATTTTACTCGCGGGAATTTACTACCCTTAAGGGTATAATCGGATGGGGTTCAAAACGCAAAATGTAACTTTTATTTGAAGGAGAGCGATTGTGAAGAGATTTATTGTTTGTGTTGCAGTATTGGCCTTTCTGCTGACAGGCATAGTGTCCGCCGAGGAGAAAAAGTGCTGTGGCGTCTGTAAGGCCAAGGCCCAGGTAAAAAAAGCCGAGTGCCCCAAGGCGGCGGCAGCAAAGGCGGCAGCAGCAAAAAAGGCGGGACATGCGAAAAAGGGCTCCGCTAAAAAGTCCGGCGCCGGGAAGAAGGACGCCGGCGCCCGTACCAGGGCTACAAGAACGCTTCAGCGACACGCTGCGATAGAGAAGCGCCGGCTTGCAAGGCTTACGCAGCTCTTGAAGAGAATCCAGAATGTGGCTCGCCGGGAAAAGGCCGAAAAGACGATAGCGGCAAGTTGGGCAAAAAAAAAGATTTGTCTGAACCGCTTACATCGCTATAATGTATAAAAATTACCTGGCTTTTAATTTGGGAGACTTTGAATGTGTGAAGAATGTGGATGCGGAAGCGAAAAGAGCTTTAATGATAAAGTCGCAGAGGTGATAGAGTCGATTCGGCCCATGCTCCAAAATGACGGCGGCGACATCGAGTTAGTGGGTGTTGACGACGACAATACCGTGCGGGTGCGCCTGCAGGGCGCCTGCAAAGGCTGTCCCGGCGCCGCCCAGACACTGAAAATGGGTGTCGAAAGACTTCTCAAAGAACGCGTCGCCGAGGTCAGGGAAGTCGTCGCCGTCCAATAGACCGCCCATATCCCAAAAGCCTTTCAGCCCGGACTCACATCGGGCGGTTTTGCGACGGCGCCTTCTTTTCCAGCCGATAAACATGGATGTATCGGCGACTGTTTACTGTTAACGTCGTGAGGAATCTGTACGGACCTGTATCCCTGCCGCCTTGAAGCGCCGCAATCCGATCAAGACCGTATCTACGGTAATAAGTATTTCCCCTGGAAAGACCCAGCCGCGAATCCCAGGCGACATACGTGATATTCTTCTTGTAACAGTCCTCAACAAAACCTTCCCGATCATCGCCGGCTATGCTCTCGGTTCGAACGAATCCGCCGGCGTACTTCGGCGCATAAATCCGGACCACCTGCCCCATGGTGGTGACGAGTTTCTCGCCCGGCTTGGCGTTGGCGACATACCAGTCCGCCAGCAGCTTAAATTCCCTGTCCCTGTCGCCATTGCCAACCACCCTGGCCAGCGAAAACTGGTTTGACACAATCATCAGGCATAACAGGACCGCAACGGCAACTCGACCCAGACCAAACCTGGTTTTGCAAACAAATATCCCCCCGATTGTTACAGCGATTACAACGCCAATCCCCGCATACGCAACAGAAACCGACCTGCTGCTGATTTGTCCCAGCTTCGGCAAATAAGGCGCCAGCACACATAACCACACTATCGAGCCGATCAGCAGAATTATCTGCAGTGTAACCACAATAGGTTTTGGCGCAGTAAAGCGTTTATTTTGGCTTAATAATCGCAAACCTCCAACCAGGCCGTACAAGCACAGCAGCAATACAAGCCACCCCATTGGCATGGCGTACCGTGTTCTCGTATTGGTGCGCATAGCGTGGACAAAGAAACAAGAAATCAACATCGACAGCGGCGCCGATACTTTCCATTGTTTTTTATACACCATGTAAACAACAGCTAAAACAAGACATATAACCAAAACGCATTGGCTGATACCGGTAACAATCTCAAAAGACGATTTTGTCGTAACTGCAAAAAAGGACCCAATGCCGACCTGCCGGAGCTGTTCGGCAAATTGACCGACAACTCTTTCCCTGCCGGTGCTGTAGTTGCGGACATAGTGCATTGCATTTACACCCCCGCCTTGGCCCTGCTCGTTATACATACCCATAAGCCACAGAGCCATTGGCAGACCGGCAAGAGCCGAATACGCCGCCGCCGCTATGCGCTTGGGCCAGGACCGGGCCTCGATTATATCCATAAGAAAAGCCGCTAAAATCAAAGCGGCCCCTTCGTAGCGAATCATCGTTGCCGCCGCAGCCAAAAAATAACGGCATCGCCACCGCTTAAATATGGAATAAAGCGCCAGGACACTAAAGAAAACAAGTGTGGTTTCAACGATCGGGTCGCGCAGCAGGTTCAAAGACCACGGATTAATAGCGACCAGCAGGGCAAACCACACAGCCGATTTACCTAATATCTCCCGGCCAAGCAAATATAACAGAATAATAGTCGGCGGGAACAATATGGCGTTGAGCAGCCACCCGGCCGTCAAATCCGGATGCCGACCGCCAACGAGATGACTCAAGCCGACCTGGAGAACGCCCAGCCCGGGAACCCGCTTGAAACTTCCAATTTCCTTTTCGCCGAAAGATGAAACAAAAGCCAAAAAATCACGACCGGTCTGGACAAAAGCCGGAAAATCGGAATTAGGCACCGTCTGGTGGCCGAAATACAGTATCGACAGATATGTCCCGAAAACAAGCAGCAGCAGTATTATGAAAATGTTAAGATATTTTTGCTTTTCTGCGATTGCCGCAGGATCACAAACCATATCTGTGGAAATTTCCCTGTCTCGGCCACGACGTTTTTGCCCGGCTCTTTTAGACTTGTTTTTGGATCGGCCCATAAACCCTTTTTCCGTAATCTACCACCATACCCAAAACAGGAGTTAATCCCGACGCTCATACGCACTCTTGCGTGAGTGATACAAAACTTCCTGTATCAGCCTTCTGTTGGCGCTGATAAGGTCGGCGAGGATCCCAAGCATCAGGAGCATAAAAGCGATCAGCACCAAAGCGACGCCGAGCTGGAGTAGCTGGATGTGCCCTCTTCGAAGAAATATGGACCAGTACAGGCAGATAAGCGGTCCGGCCAGGCCGGGTAACGCCGCCAGGTACAGGAAAGTTCTAAGCGGCTTGTAAGTTACGTAGGCGCGAAGGATGATTATGCCTGAGTGGAATACATAGTGAGGCACCGAAGAGATAAGTCTGGACCGGCGGGTTTCTTGATTAACGCGGATTGGCGCATGGGTAATTCTGATGTTCATGTGGCCGGCCTGGATGATAGTCTCAAGGGTATATGTGTATTTGTTGAATACATGCAGTTTCATAGCGGCAGAGGCGGTATAGGCGCGAAAGCCGCTGGTGGTGTCGGGAATATCGGTGCCGGATAATGCTCGCACGACCCTGCTTCCGAGCCGTTGGAGCCTTTTTTTAAGCCAGGAAAAATGCGTGATGGAATCAATAGGTCTTGAGCCGATGACGATGTCGGCGGAGCCGTTAAGGACGGGTTTTATCAGGTCGGCGATACAATTGCCGTTATACTGGTTGTCTCCGTCGGTGTTTATGATAATATCGGCGCCGAGCTGCAGGGACTTCTGGATGCCGGCGAGGAACGCCGCGGCCAGACCCTGGTTTGAGCCGAGGCTGAGTATGTGATGAACGCCTTCCTGCCGGGCGATTTGGGTTGTCTTATCCGTGCTGCCGTCGTCAATGACCAGATACTCAATACAGTCCACCCCCGGCAGCTCGCGCGGCAGATCCTTTATTACCGCCGGCAGCGTCTGCTCTTCGTTGTAACATGGAATCTGGATTATAAGTTTCATCGGCAACCTTCCTGTTGCTTTCGACAACAATATCATCGGTATTATACTAAGGCGGCGGCCTTTATGGAAGAAATTAATTTAGTTGACAAAATGGTCTTTTTGGGGCAGCATATCAGGGTCAACGAGAGGCTATATGAAACCAGAGTATAAAAACATCTGCATCGGCGCTTTGGGCTGGGCCAGGGAGCGGGACTATAAAGGCTACAGCAAGTTCGATGCGCTTAACAGCCCGTTGCTTGCCTGGCTGGCGGGAGAGCGCCGGTTCCTGCGGGGCGCGTTTGTCTTCGGTATGAGCCGGATGCCGGTTAATCTTCGGCCGGTGCTGTTTGTTCGTAAGAAACAGAACCCGAAAGGACTGGCTCTTTTCGCCAGGTCGTATTTTAATCTTTACGAAATTACCGGCGATGAGTCTTTTAAGAAAGAAGGGCTAAGGCTGCTGGAGGTTCTGTCGGGTCTGTCAAGACGTGATGAGTATTCAGGTCATTGCTGGGGTTATGACCATCCGTGGCAGAATACAGCGTTTTTTATACCCGCTTATGAACCGAACTGTGTGGTTACCTGTGCGGTGGGCGAAGGTTTTTTGCAGAGCTATCATTTGACCGGCAACGAAAAGCACCTTGAGGTTTGTCGGTCAATTGCGGAGTTTATCCTGCGGGACCTGAAGCAAATCGACGTCGCCGAGGGTATGCGATGCTGCAGCTACGATTTGAACAGCGACTGGAAGGTGATAAATGTTAATGCTATGGCGGCGGCGTTTCTGGCGAAGCTTTTTGAGATTACGAATAACGATGAGTATAAAGCCGCCGGCCGGGAGATGATGCAATGGGTAATCTCACAGAAGACGGATTATCACGCCTGGTATTATACCGACCCGCCGGGGGCTTCGCGAATTACGCACGACGGTTACCATACGGGTTTTGTGCTGGATGCGATTGGCGATTATCTGAAGATTTTTCCGGATGCGGCGATTGAGAAAGCATGGCGCGACGGGCTCGGGTTTTATAAGACGAATCTTTTTACCGAGGATTTTGCGCCGAAGTGGATGTATGACCGTAAGCACCCCGCCGATATTCACGGCGCAGCGCAGGGGGTAATAACATTTACCAGAGCATCTGCGATCGAACAGGACATGCTGGAAGTTTCAAAAAACATCCTTGATTGGACGCTTGAAAATCTTTATTCCCCTAAGCAGAATCGCTTTTACTATCAGAGCGGTAAATACCGGACGAAAAAATTTACCCTGATGAGATGGTGCCAGGCGTGGATGTGTTATGCGATAAGCGAGCACCTTTTAAGCAACCCTCACAATGAACAAAACTCACAAGCAGCCGAATCAGACAAAAGTAACAGTTCCGAATCAATTACTCAGACGCCGAAAGGGGCGCCGCTTGCTCTCCTTGGAATCGCCCATCTGCGCCATGCCTTCTCAAATCATTATCAACCATTAGCGAACTCTGAACTTGTAGAATCAGTCACGACGATACGGCCGGGACGTTGGGAAAAAACCGTCTTAAACAAAATAACCGTAATCCCGGTCGAGCGGGGGCCGATGGCTTGGCGTTTGATCCGAATTTTTGTTGCTTCGGTATGCACGGCTCGCAAAAAAAAGCTTGATGGCGTCGTATGTTTTACGCCATTGCCTTATGGAGTGGTTGCTTATTTCGCAACACGGATTGTCCGGTTGCCGTATCATGTCGGAATCATAGGCGAAAAAATCAAAGCACAGCTCCGGGGAGCAAGAGGAGTTTTACTGCGACGTGTTCTAAACAAGGCGGCATCCATCAGTGTGCCGGGCGAAAAATTACAAGCGGAGCTGTCCGCTCTTGGAGTTGACAAGAAAAAAATATTTATTTTACCACACGGTCTCGGGTCCCAATTCGCCCCCAATCCCGATGTCGTAAAAAAATACGATTGCATATTCGCAGGAGACCTCCTGGAAGTAAAAAGAGTGCATCTGATTATTACGGCATGGGCAAAAGTGGTGCGGAGAAAACCGGAGGCCAAACTTTGTATTGTTGGCGACGGCCCGCAACGAAAAAATTTGGAGAGCCTGGCCCTGCAACTCGGTCTTAATGAAAATATACATTTTGCGGGGTATCAACGCGAAATTATAAATCTGCTCCGGGAATCGAAACTTTTTATTCTGGCGAGCTTGTCTGAAGGGCTGCCCTTTGCTATGATAGAAGCCATGGCTTGCGGAGTTGTGCCGGTAGTTAATAATGTCGGAAGCATTTCAAGCCTGATCCGGGACGGCGTAAATGGTTGTTTGTTAAATACTTCCGAAGAGATGGATGAATACTCGACACGAATTCTCGACCTTCTCGATAATGATGAAAAGCTGTCGAGGTTTTCCAGTGCGGCGCGCCGGGCCGTAAAACATCTGACATTTCAGGCTGTAACAAAACAATGGGAAAACATATTAAACTCCTGGCCGGGCGAAAATCTCAAATAAAGGGCTCGGAACCAACCCTTGCGCCCCAAACACAAGACGGCATTAGTCAAAGAAAAAAGGATTTGAATGACAGAGAAGATAAAATGTGGATTTGAGTACGGCAGAGACAACTATCTTGTAAATATCTGTCGAGGAAAAAAAGTCTTGCATATAGGGGCGTGCGATGCGCCTTACACATTACAGAAATTCAAAAACAATTTACTTTTACATGCTAAATTGTCGAAAGTTTCCAGGGAGATTCTGGGCATAGACATAGATAAAGACGCAATTGAGTTTCTAAGCCAAAAAGGTTATGACAACATCGTTTATTACAACATGGACAATCTGGGCGACCTCGAATTCAAACCCGAGGTCATAGTTTTTGGCGAGACGATTGAGCATTTAACCAATCCCGGCCGTGCTCTGGAAAACATAAAGAAAATTACTAATGACGAATGCGAACTGCTTATATCGACGCCTAATGCTTTCTATATAATGAACTTTTTTAACAGCATCAGAAAAAAAGAGGAGGCCCATGAAGACCATAAGGTTTTGTTTTCATATCAAACGCTGAAACAATTATTAGAATCAAAATCTTTTGAAATAGCAGAAACCACATACACGTTTCTCGACAGAAAAGACGGCGGCTGCAAAAAACAAGTCTTTAAAAAAATCATGTCAAAATTTCCCGTCCTGGCGGAAACATTGATATTCAGGTGCAAAGGTTGATTGTATGAATATCGCAGTTTTGGCAATACGAAGGGACAAGGCGATATTCTTTTTAAGAGTTACTGAACAACTCAGGAATTCGCATAAAATCGCCTTTCTGACAACCCGATATCACACTTACAGGCACCTGAAGGACAAATGTGATGTTTCCATGCTTCAGGACTTTATTGATGATTCTGTGGATATTACTGATTGCCTGAAATTCCAAAAAGACGCCACCTTGACGGAGGTTTATGAAAAAAGTATCAAAAGAGACAGGCTCGACAAACAGTTTATATGGTTTTG